>CAZHFE010000026.1:0-27686 GCA_964532055.1 uncultured Kaistella sp.
ACGATGACCCGCTGAAAGCCAAACAATTAGCAAAAGGAATTGACCAACTTATGGATGAAGGTGTTGCACAGCTCTTTACGCTGGAAATGAACGGCAGAAAAATCATCGGAACAGTTGGTGCGTTGCAATATGAAGTTATACAATATCGTTTAGAACACGAATACGGCGCAAAATGCACTTATGAACCTCTCTCTATTCATAAAGCATGCTGGATTGAAGCTGATGAAAAATCCGAAGAATTCAAAGAATTTGCACGGCTGAAACAGCGTTTCATGGCAAAAGATAAATATGACCAGTTGGTTTTCTTAGCAGATTCATCATTCACGATTCACATGACACAGGAAAAATTCCCGAACGTGAAGCTGCATTTCATCAGTGAGTTTCGGCAGGAGTAAGTTATTTTCGTCCTTAAAATTTTTCATACTTTTGATGAAATTCTATTTAATATGAAAAATCTCATTTTATCTGTCGTTGTTTCTGTATTGCTCTCTTCGTGCATTGCAACTACAGTCGCAAAAGTTGCAGTAGGAACGGTAAAAACCGCCGGAAAAGTTGCTGTAGGAACGGTGAAAACCGCAGCAAAAGGAATCGGTTGGACAATCAATAAAGCCAACGGAAAAATAAACGAAACCCGTTTAGACGGAAAATGGAAAGTTACCGGTTTATACAAAGGGAATTTCAGTGAATTTGCTTCGCAGAGCAATCCTGTAAATCAGTTCAGCTGCGATTATGGTGATGATATTTATGAATTTAAAATCAAAAAAGAAAAATTCTATCGCTCCGAATGTGGAAATACTGAATCCCAAAAATACAAAATCAAGTATTCTTTTGATAAAAACCCCGAAACCAAAGAACATGAAAACATGTTCACTTATGGTCCTTCTTATTTCACTGTAATTGATGTAACCGGCTCTAATCTTGCTCTCGAAGGCTATTTCATTGAAGAAAACGGAACTAAAGTAAAAAGCATTTGTCTGCTCGAAAAAACAAAATAAAAACCGTCCGATTTGTAATTTTGCATTTTTAACCCCGCCCATGAAAATCCTTTTATTAGAAGATGATCTTATCCTTTCTGCTGAACTCAGCAAGTTTCTTGAAAATAACCTTTTCGAGGTAAAAAAAGTATATGACGGTGATTTGTTCATGCGCGAACTCCGGCAAAATCATTATGATTTATATCTGCTCGATATTAATGTTCCTAAAATAAACGGTTTAGATGTCTGTGAGAAAATAAGAGAAGAAGATAAAAACACACCTATTATCATTATTTCTGCTTACGGTGACCTTTCCGATAAAAAAGATGCATTCAGCCGATTGGCAGATGATTATTTGGTGAAGCCGTTTCAATTTGAAGAATTGCTGTTGAGAATGAATTCGCTCATGAGAAGAAAAGGTGCAGGAAACAAAAATGCCGATGAGTTGATTACCATAGAAGATATGACGATTAACAAAACCGAGCAGAAAGTGTTTCGCAACGGACAGGAAATAGCACTTACCGTAAAAGAATTTCAGCTGCTGCTGCTTCTGGCAGAAAATCCCGGTCGTACTTTTTCTAAACAGCAGATTTCAGAACTTGTTTGGCAGCATAATTTTAATACCAATACTAATACCGTAGAAGTTTATATCAATTTTTTAAGGAAAAAAATAGACAAGGATTTTGAGGTAAAAATGATTCACACCCGCTCCGGATTCGGCTATTTTCTGAAACCGCAAAAATGAATATCAAAAACAAAATTGCACTGACTATCAGTATCGCTTTTTCATTGCTTTTCGGAATGGTGATGATGATGATTTATGCCTCGTTCAGCGATTTCCGGAAAGAAGAATTCAGAGAGCGTTTCAGCCGGAGATTGGTTTTTACGGTTCATTTTATTTCCAATTCCAAAAACTTTGAAAAAGAAGCTCCCGTTTTTTTCGACGAAGATGAAGATAATGTTTTGCTGAACGAAAAAATATTGATTTTCGATAAAGATAAACAATTGATTTATAGTACTATAAAAGATGAAAACATTTCGTGGAGCAATGAACTTTTGATAAGTTTGGACAAAAACAAAATCATTTATCAGGAAGATTCAAATCCCGATGTATATGCGGTTTTAAGGAATATCAACGGAGAAAATTATTACATTCTCACTTTTGCAGAAGATACCAATGGCGAGTCTAAACTTGCTTATCTGAAATATTTGCTCATCACTTCTTACTTTATTTCTGTTTTGGCAATCGGCTTTTTGAGTTATTATTTTATGCGGAAATTTTTAACTCCTTTGGAAAAACTCAACAAAGAAATTTCGGAAATTACCGCTCATAAACTTACCACACAAATTCCGTTGAGAAAAACCAATGACGAGATTGATATTCTTGCGCAATCATTCAACACCATGATAAAGCGGCTGAACAATGTTTTTCAGTCGCAGAAAGATTTTACTTCAAGCGCTTCACACGAAATCAAAACACCATTGACCAGAATGTCTTTTCAGCTGGAAAATCTTGCAAAACTCGAAGATGAAAATCCCGATGCCAAAAAATACATTGAGGGAATTTCTGATGAGGTTTATCAGCTTTCAGATACGGTAAATTCGCTATTGTTGCTTTCTCAATTGGAGGAGCAACCTGTTTCTGCCGAGTTTTCTGCGGTTCGTATGGACGAGGTGATTTTTGAGGCTTTCGAAAAAGTGAAAAAAAATTTCAGCGATTTTGAAATCAATTTCAATATTAATGAACAAAACGATTTGGGAAATCTTACCGTGAAAGGAATCAAACCTTTACTCGAAATTGTGTTTGTTAATCTGTTCAAAAACGGTTGTCTTTACTCATTTCACCCGGAAATTGAAGTCAATATTTCAGAAACCGAAACTCAACTTGTTACAGAAGTAGTATCTGTAGGAACACAGATTGATGAAGAAGATTCTCGAAAAATCTTCGACAACTTTCATCGCGGTGCTAATTCTCATCGCAAATCCGGTTCAGGTTTAGGATTGAGTATTTCAAAAAGAATTTTAGAATTTCACAATGCCAAAATCACTTACCGCCCCGAAAACGAAAACCGGAATATTTTTATTCTTCAGTTTCCGTTGAAATAGTTTTCGGTTTTTAAAATGTTTTTGAATTCCGTTTTTTTAATCACTTTTTAATTTTTTTTAAAGTGGGTTTTAATTTTCTGCACAGAACTTTGCAGCCAAGAAAAACCCGTTATGAAACTGAAATTTTTTGCTATTTTCTTATTCATTCCTTTATCGCATTTTTCGCAGCTCTCAAAAACTTTGCAGGAGTGTGAAAAAGATTTCCTGAAGAATAACCTGCAATTACTTGTCGAACAATACAATATTTCTGCTGCAGATGCAGATATTGTACAGGCAAAAATTTGGGATCTTCCGCAGTTTTCTTATCAGGCAAATCTTTTAAGTCCGCATGATAGAACTTTCTTTAATATTGGTCCTTCACAGAGCGTAACGCTGCAGCAGCTTTTTCTTTTGGGTAAAAAAAGAAAGCTCGAAACCGCATTTGCCAAATCTAACAAAGAACTTGCACAATTGCAGTTCAGGCAATTGCTTGTAGAGCTGAAAACAGAACTGCGACAAGCATTTTATACCCTGTATTTTGAGCAGAGAAAACTAAAAAATATTGACAATCAGCTTGGTTATATGAATGAGTTGCTGAAAGCATACCGTGTACAAACAGCGAAAGGAAATATCTCACTGAAAGACCAAGTTCGGTTATCTGCTATTGTAATGAACCTGAACAATGATAAAATCGAAATCAATAATGGTATTGCTTCAATCAATCAAAAATTGATGACACTCACAGGAAATACGGAAATTATCTTGCCCGAAATTACCGATTCGGAAGCAGAAAAAATGCTGAACGAAGCTCCGCTCGATAATCTTGACGATTTGCAGAAAAAAGCATTAGAAAACAATGCAGATTATTTGTACGGCTTAAAAATCATTGACGCAAATACTGCCAATTACAAATATCAAAAATCGCTGAATATTCCCGATTTGACAGGACTTTTGCAGTGGGATACCAATAGCGGAGTTTATACGAACGAAATCAATATCGGTATTTCAATTCCCATTCAGCTATGGAAACGCAATGCCGGAAATGTGCAAAAAGCACAGATTCAGATAGAACAAGCTCAAAAAAGCAGCGACTTCAAAAAACAGCAATTGACGAATGCGGTAACTTCTGCTTATCAAACATGGGAAAACCAATATAATCTGTACAAAAACATTCCGCAAAAGGATATGACCGATTTGGAAACAGTCTATAAAGGAATGACAGAAAATTTTCGGCGTGGAAATGTAACACTCCTTGAATTTGCCGATTTTATGGATAGTTACAAGCAAACCACATTGCAGCTTTTTGAGATTCAGAAACAAATTATGCTTTCCGCCGAAGAATTGAACCGATTGACACAAACCAAAAATTTTTAATAAAGAAAAATGATTCCAAAAATAAAATATGTATTGGCAGCAATGATTTTGACAGCATGCGCAAAAGACGAACTGAAGCAGGATATCCAACAGGAACAAAAAGCGTTTGTTGTAAGCAATACCTTAATGAAAACCATCACACTCGCCGAAGTAAAAAAAGAATACATTAGTGATGAAAGCCGTTTCTTCGGGAAAATTGCAGCCGACAGAAACCAGTACATTGACATCTATCCTTTAGTTGGCGGAAACGTGATTTCCGTGAACGTCGAATTGGGAGATTATGTAAGAAAAGGACAGGTTTTGGCAACAATACGCTCCACAGAAGTTGCAGGTTTTCAAAAAAACCTGAGTGATGCCAAAACAGATTTGGCAGTAGCAGAAAATAATTTGCGTGTAGCAAGAGAAATGTATGAAGGAAAACTGAGTACCGACAAAGACGTGCTGGAAGCAAAAAGCATCGTCTCAAAAGCACAAGATGAGTTAAGAAGAGCGCAACAGGTAAACCAGGTTTATAAAGTACGGAACGGAAACGTCTATTCCGTAACCTCACCAATCAGCGGTTATATAGTGGAAAAAAACATTAACAAAGGTATGGAGCTAAGAAGCGACAGAACCGATAATATTTTTGATGTTGCCAATACTGCAAATGTTTGGGCAATCGTAAACGTAAACGAAAGCGACATCAGCAAAATTTCTATAGGAATGAAAGCACAAGTTTCTACGCTCATTAATCCCGAAAAAATCTATTACGGAACTATCGACAAAATCTTTAAAATTATCGACCCTGAAACCAATTCCATGCAGGCAAGAGTTGTTTTGGATAACACAGACGGAACGCTAATTCCTGAAAGCAAAGCCACCATAAAAGTGACAAGCACAGAAAATATGACTGGTCTTTATATTCCGACAAAAGCGTTAGTTTTTGATGACAACAAATATTTTGCAGTCCTGTTCAAATCCCAAAACAATATTAAAGTTCGCGAGGTGAAAGTGCTGAAACAGACAGAAGATAAAGCATACATTTCTGAGGGACTTTCAGAGGGAGATAAAATCGTAACAACCAACCAATTGCTCTTGTACAGAAGCATCAGCGAATAGAAGTAACACATGAATAAATTTATCAAAAATATCATTGCATTTTCTCTGAAAAACAAAGCATTCACCTTTGTTTGGGTTGCGATTTTGGCGATTGCCGGTTTCATCAGTTTCAAAAACATGCCCATTGAAGCATTTCCCGATGTTACCAATACGCAAATTGTCATCATTACACAATGGAACGGAAGAAGTGCCGAAGAAGTAGAGCGATTCGTAACGACACCTATTGAACTTTCCATGAGTTCTGTGCAGAAAAAAACCAGTATTCGCAGTACTACCATGTTCGGACTTTCTATCATTAAAATCATTTTTGATGACGGTGTTGATGATGCTTTTGCACGGCAGCAAGTCAATAACCAGCTCAGAACCGTTACACTTCCCGATGGAGCAGATCCCGATGTACAACCACCTTATGGACCAACAGGAGAGATTTACCGCTATATTTTGAAGAGCAGCAGAAAAGATTCCAGAGAATTGCTCACGCTTCAAACTTGGGTAGTAGATAGAGCATTGCGCGGAATTTCGGGAGTTGCAGATGTTAATGTTTTCGGGGGTCAGCAAAAAATTTTCGAGCTCAGTATAGACCCCAGAAAATTAGACCAGTACCGTTTGACGACTTCTCAGGTTTATGATGCCGTATCAAAAAGCAATCTGAATGTAGGAGGAGATGTCATAGAAAAAAGCGGTCAAAGCTATGTTGTTCGTGGGATTGGTTTGCTGAAATCTATTCAAGATATAGAAAACGTAACCATTAGAAACGACCACGGAAATCCCATTTTAGTCAAAAATGTTGCCGCTGTTCATGAGGGTTCTTTACCGAGAGTAGGACAAGCCGGATTTGATAACGAAACCGATGTTGTGGAAGGAATAATTGTGATGAGAAAAGGAGAAAACCCTGTAGAAGTCCTGAAATTGGTAAAGGAAAAAATCGAGGAACTCAATACCAAAATATTGCCGAAAGACGTAAAACTCATCACTTTCTACAACCGTGAAACACTGATGGATTTTACCACACGAACCATTATGCACAACCTGATTGAAGGAATTATTTTGGTAACCGTAGTAGTTTTCCTGTTTATGGCAGATTGGCGCACTACTTTGATTGTTTCCATTGTCATTCCGCTTTCGCTGCTGTTTGCATTTCTGAGTTTAAAAATGATGGGAATTAGTGCAAATCTGCTTTCGCTTGGTGCGGTAGATTTCGGGATTATCATAGACGGAGCGGTCGTCATGGTTGAAGGAATCTTTGTGATGCTCGATAGCAAAGCAAAAAAGTACGGAATGGAACGCTTTAACAAACTCGCAAAAGCAGGGTGGATTAAAACCACCGGAATCGGACTTGGCAAAGCGATTTTCTTTTCCAAACTCATTATCATCACTTCTCTTTTACCGATATTTTCTTTCCAGAAAGTGGAGGGCAAAATGTTTTCCCCACTTGCTTTCACATTGGGATTTGCATTAATCGGCGCTTTACTTTTCACACTCACTTTAGTTCCTGTACTTTCACATATTTTACTCAATAAAAATGTAAAAGAGAAGCACAATCCGTTTGTGGTTTTTTGGGAAAAAAGTGTGCGAAAAGGTTTTGGTTTTACCTTCCGGAATAAAAAACTCAGTTTAATGGTTGCAACCGCACTTTTAGCGATAACGCTGTTTTCGGCTAAATTTCTCGGAACAGAATTTTTGCCGCCACTCAACGAGGGCGCACTTTGGGTAACCGCAGAAATGCCGATGAGCACAAGTTTAAATGAATCGCTGAAAACTACCGATAAGCTGAAAAAAACATTAATGTCTTTCCCCGAAGTTACGGGAGTTTTGGCACAAACCGGAAGAAGCAATGACGGAACCGACCCAAACGGATTCGGTTTTGTGCAGTTTGCCGTGAATCTGAAACCCAAAGAAGATTGGAAAAGGAAAATCAATATGGACGAACTCATCGAGGAAATGGATAGCAAACTGAAAGAATACCAAGGAATTACCTTTAATTATTCGCAGCCGATTTCAGATAATGTCGCCGAAGCTGTTGCCGGTTTCAAAGCGGAAAACGGAGTGAAAATCTATGGTGATAATCTCAATACTTTAGATAAATATGCAAAGCAGGTATTTAATACCATTAAAAACATTGACGGAGTGAAAGAACCCGGAATCATCAAAAACATTGGTCAACCTGAAGTAAGTGTGGTTTTAGACAGAGACAAAATGGCGATGTACGGTGTTGCGCTTTCTGATGCACAATCGGTTTTGGAAACCGCTTTTGGAGGAAAAACCGCTTCCGAACTTTTTGACGGCGAAAGAAAATTCGACATCAGAATTCGCTATGCAAAAGAATACCGGAAATATGAAAACGATATTGCTCAGCTCATGGTTCCTACACAGGACGGAACATTGATTCCGCTGAAAGAAATATCGTCTATCAAAAAAGACAACGGAGCTGCATTTATTTATCGAGATAATATCAAACGCTATATTGGGATTAAATTTTCCATTCGTGACCGGGATTTAGGCAGCACGATTGCAGAAGCACAGCGAAAAGTTGAGCAGATAAAACTTCCGGAAGGATACAGCGTTGGTTGGACAGGACAGTTTGAGAATCAGCAAAGAGCTACAAAACGTTTAAGCCAAGTTGTTCCCGCAAGTTTAATCATGATTTTTTTTCTGCTTTTTGTTCTTTTCGGCAATTTGAAAGATTCGCTTTTGGTTTTGGCAAACGTACCTTTTGCACTCATCGGTGGCATTATTGCTCTGCATGTAACGAGAATGAACTTCGGAATTTCTGCGGGAGTCGGTTTTGTAGCACTTTTCGGGATTTGTATTCAAAACGGAGTAATTCTGATTTCGGAATTTCACCAAAACATCCGCAACGGAATGAATGTTGCCACCGGAATTTCAGAAGCCGTGAAAGTGAGAACAAGACCGGTCATTATGACTGCTTTAATGGCATCTATCGGTTTATTACCTGCAGCACTTTCGCAAGGAATCGGTTCTGAATCGCAAAAACCTTTAGCTATTGTAATCATTGGCGGATTGATAACTTCAACAGTTTTAACATTGCTTGTTTTCCCGATTATTTTCTGGATTTTTAATCGTACCAAAAAATCTGAAACAATATGACATTCAGTAAAGTCATGTACTCTATAAACCAATTTACTGAGCATCACCCGAAATTTAATTTTCGGGTGATTTTTTGAATGTGTTCGGTTTCTATTAGGTATTTTTATAATTTAGCAGGAAAATTTAACATAAAATTTCAATGAAAACGCCAATCAAATTTTTATGCACGGTATTAGCAGCAATCCTTCTGCTGTGTACTGTTTCATGTAAGAAAACAGAAAACGAAGCGGAAAAGAAAACTTCCGAAATCCAAAACGATTCTCCGTATTTAGATGAAAGTATTGTGAAAATTCTCAAAGAAAATCTTTCGGCAAGTGAAGATAGCAAAGCAAAACCAGAAATAGAAGAAACAAAAGATGAGGTTATGGTAACTTATCCAGGAGATGAAGATGAAGGAATTCCAGCCACATATTCCAATTTCTCTAAACTGAAAATAGATGCGGTTTTTGGAGATTTAAACGGCGACGGAAAAAATGAAGTTGTTGTAAGTGTACATACAGACGGAGGAACGGCTCATTTGCAATGGATGGCTATCTATATTTTTACACAAAAGAACAATACTTGGGAACTTCTTACTTCTGCAGATTCAGAATTTTTCTTTTCACCAAAATTTGTAAAAGATGGCGTTATGTGCGGACAATTGACACCTTTGGAAATAAAAGACAATTTGCTGAAAACTTTTATGGATTGTAATTTTGTGGATAATGATAACTATATCGTAACACTGAAATTAGAAAACAACCGATTGATTTTCGTGAAAAAAGAAGTAGATAAATCAGCAAAATAACGAATGGTAAATAATTTTTTAAAAATGAAAAAGTATATGTTCATATCAATATTTGTCCCAATTCACGGTTTTGCACAAAACCCGAAAACTATTTTTACTGTACTACTTTTGCTGCTGTCTTTTTTGGATAAAGCACAAGAAACCGAACCTACCGCTGGAAGAATTAGCAATAAAACTATTGCACTGAAAGGCGATTCTTATGGAGAAAATTTCAATAAAGGATTATTAGTCATAAGAAATAACTCAAATGAATACAGTTTGATAAATTACAAAGGCGAAACCCAGATTCCGTATGGTAAATTTTCGGAGATATCAGGAAAAGCCAAAGGAATTTTCCGCATTTCTGATGAAAAAAATTCATATTCAGCTTTGTATAACAGTTCAGGACAGGTATTTCCGTTGACAAAGAGATATGAGGATGCATCTGAATTTATGTATAATGTTGACGGAAATTATATTGTTTACAATTTGGCCGGAAAAGAAAACGGAGATGGCGTAGAAATTATAAAATATGACGGCACTAAACATATTATTCCGTCCAATAAAAATGACAAAGTTTATGGTGTTTATAAAGATGTGTTTGTGGTACAGCAAAAAAGAGGTGAAAAATTATTGGGACTGAAAGATTTTAATAATAAATTGATTCTTCCTTATTCATATAACAATATTTTGGGATTTAGAGATAATTATGCTGAAGTTGCAATTGGAAGCTCATGGGAAAAATCAACACATGGCATTATAGACAACAAAGGAAACGTTGTCATCAAACCGCAGAAGAACCAAGTCGAAAATTTGGGAAGAGGAGTTTTTTTGACGGATAATAAATTGATTAATGCAAAAGGCGAACTGCTGTGTCAACTTCCGAATGATTTTGGTAAAAATATATCAGATTACGGATTTGCAGGACAACACGATTATGATGACGGTTATCTGATGAACCACAAATATATCATAGACCCGCAAGGAAAGGTAATGAACCATCTGGATTTTTTGAGGGAAAAAGGACTGGATTCCAACATCAAGAAAGCATATTTCAGGTTAGAAGCTATGGGAATTTATATGGGTGATGGAGCAAATACCTATTCACACGCTCACAACTATCCAAATGACGGTTGTCTGGTTTTTAAATATACAGATCCAAAAAATGGAGAAGAATATTATGGGCTATATTTCACCGAGGAACAAAAAATCATTACCGGAGGAAATTTTACTACTTTTCCCATTTTTGATTCCTTTTCAAAATTGGCGTACATAGAACAAAAAAGATACAGAAACAACAACAAGAAACTCCCAGTAGACATAAAAGGATATATAGACCACAGTGGAGATTTTGTTTTTATACTGATAGATGATGCCAAAAACCAGATAGAAATTCAAAATCAAAATAAGAAAACAAAGAAAAAGTAATTCCGAGTTTAAAGCAGAAATCCACAATATAGTTTTCCAAAAAACACTAAAAAACCGAAAAAATTCTTAAATTTGCACTCCGGATTTTAGCGAATCCGAATCAGGTGTAAAGTATTGAATTTGAAGATAGAGAACTTTTTTAGCAAAATCGTTTTTGATTTTTAAAAAATCACTATATTTGCAAACTGAAAAATCAAATTAATTAAATAAATATTTTAAATCATGGCAAAGGAAACGTTTAATCGTAACAAACCGCACTTGAACATTGGTACCATCGGTCACGTTGACCATGGTAAAACTACACTTACTGCAGCAATCAGTAAGGTATTATCTGATAAAGGTCTGGCTGAGAAAAAAGACTTCTCTGCAATTGACTCTGCACCAGAAGAAAAAGAAAGAGGTATTACTATTAATACTGCTCACATTGAGTACGAAACTGAAAACAGACACTATGCTCACGTTGACTGTCCTGGTCACGCCGACTATGTAAAAAACATGGTAACAGGTGCTGCGCAAATGGACGGTGCAATCTTGGTAGTTGCTGCAACAGACGGACCAATGCCTCAAACCAGAGAACACATCTTGCTTTGCCGTCAGGTAAACGTACCAAGAGTTTTGGTATTCATGAACAAAGTAGATATGGTAGATGACGCAGAATTGTTAGAACTTGTTGAACTTGAAGTAAGAGATTTGCTTTCTACTTATGAGTACGACGGAGATAACTCACCTGTAATTCAAGGTTCTGCTTTGGGTGGCTTGAACGGAGAGCCGAAATGGGTAGAAAAAATTGACGAATTGATGAATGCTGTTGATACTTGGATTGAATTGCCGGTAAGAGATCAAGACAAACCATTCTTGATGCCTATCGAAGACGTATTCTCTATTACAGGTAGAGGTACTGTAGCAACTGGTAGAATCGAGGCAGGTGTAATCAACTCTGGAGAGGCTGTAGATATCGTAGGTATGGGTGATGAAAAATTAACTTCAACCGTAACCGGAGTAGAGATGTTCAGAAAAATCCTTGATAGAGGTGAAGCAGGTGATAACGTAGGTTTATTGTTGAGAGGTATTGAAAAAACCGACATCAAGAGAGGTATGGTTATCGCAAAACAAGGTTCTGTAAAACCACACAAAAAATTCAAAGCAGAGGTTTATATTCTTTCTAAAGAAGAAGGTGGTCGTCATACACCATTCCACAACAAATACCGTCCACAGTTCTATGTGAGAACTACTGACGTAACTGGTGAAATCTTCTTACCAGATGGAGTAGAAATGGTAATGCCGGGTGATAACTTAACCATTACTGTAGAATTGCTTCAACCAATCGCTCTTAACGTAGGTCTTAGATTTGCAATCAGAGAAGGTGGTAGAACAGTTGGTGCAGGTCAGGTAACAGAAATCTTAGATTAATTTCCAATTAAATATTAAAAGTTCCGTAAGGAAACTTGCGGAACTTTTTTATCTATAATTACGGGCATCGTCCAATGGTAGGATACCGGTCTCCAAAACCGTTGATCAGGGTTCGAGTCCTTGTGCCCGTGCAAATACAAGAATATGAGCTTAGTTGATTTTTTAAAAGGTTCTTATAACGAATTCAGACATAAAGTTGAGTGGCCGAAATGGGCTGATTTGCAGTCATCTACAATCGTAGTAACTGTAGCAACAGTTATTTTGGCGATATTCACATTTGGTATTGATTCAGCATTCAGCAAAGCAATCAATAACTTTATTGCATTATTTATCAACCTCTTTAATTAAAATTATTTTCCCAAATGAGTGATTTGAAGTGGTATGTTCTGAAATCCATCAGTGGACAGGAAAATAAGGTGAGAACCTATATTGAGAACGAGATGAAGCGTCTCGGCTTCGAATCTTTCGTTACTCAGGTGGTGATTCCTATGGAAAAAGTCATCCAAATGAGAAACGGAAAAAAAGTGCCGAAAGAAAAACCTTATTATCCGGGTTATTTAATGGTGGAAGCAAATTTGGTAGGTGAAATTCCGCATATCATCAAAAATATTCCCGGCGTAATTTCCTTTTTGAGTTTGACCAAAGGAGGAGATCCTGTTCCGATGCGTAAAGCAGAAGTAAACAGAATGCTCGGTAGAATGGATGAATTGGCAGAATTCGCAGTAGAAACTGCAATTCCGTTTGTAGTGGGAGAAAATGTAAAAGTAGTCGACGGTCCTTTCAACGGATTCAACGGAACGATAGAAAAACTCCACGAAGACAAAAAGAAAATAGAGGTTTCCGTTATGATTTTCGGCAGAAAAACACCAATGGAACTCAGTTATATGCAGGTAGAAAAAGTATAAACCTGTCAATTAAAATACGAATTTTAAGACTGCTTTTTTAGCAGTCTTTTTTATTTAAAAATTTCTGAATATTTAATGAGCTCCTACAAAAAGGTGTTAATTTTTTATTACTTTTGGTAAAATTAATTTAAAATGAAAACAAAATTTACCTTTTTGTTATTTTTGGTTTTGGGTTTTAGTGCATTCTCACAAGATAACTCTTTTGATTTGCTGAAAAAGCAAGCGAAAACAAAAATCCTTTACGACCGTGTTTTCGCTGTGTCAAAAGCAACCGAACCGAAAACTACAGCAGTTTCTGCGAACAACTTTTTGCAGGTTTACCACGAAATGCAGCGCGCAGATTTTTTACAGCGGCTGCCAAAATTAGAAACCATTCAAGCGAAAGCAGATGAAGGTTTTACGAAGAACCAAGTTCCACTTTCCATACTGATTGCAGATTTTGAAAACATTAAACCGCAAGCATTAGAATCTCAAAAAGTAACCATAAACGCTGCAAAGCAATATGAAATAAAACTGGGTGCAACTGATGTTTTTGACCAGCATCAAATCAATTTATTGGCATCGATTCTGAAAAGCACCAAAGAAAAGCAACCGGAATTTATTTTAAGCAGCGACTTGGTTTTTAATACAACTAATCGCATCATCAATTCCATAGAAATTAAAGACGGCAGCAATTGGAAAACCATTAAAACAGATGAACCTTTTAAACTGAATTTCCTTGAAAACGGCTTGAATAACGTTTCTTATAAAATCCGTTTTAATGATGGTACAGTTATCGCACAGTCTTTTTCCATTGATGTTCAGTACCAAAAAAGAGCAGTAGAAAACAGAGGCAGTTTTTCTTTTGAGCCCAATGTGGTAACCTCTATTTTCTCCACCATTCCTTATCAAGGTTATGGCGAATCTGCCGCTTTTGCCGGTAAAGGTGAGTATGAAGTTTATATGGGAAATGACGGAGTTCTTGATAAGCCGATTATTCTTGTTGACGGTTTTGATCCGGGTGATACCAGAAATACGGCAGGAATTTATCAAATGCTGAATTATGGAACCGGGCAAAATCTCGGCGACCAAATTCGTGCATTGGGTTATGACATTATCGTACTAAATTTCCCCGTTTACACCAGAACCGGCGGGACTACCGTTGTTGACGGCGGAGTAGATTACATTCAGAGAAATGCGATGATTATGGTAGAACTCATCAATCAGATTAACGCTGCAAAATCCGGCACGGCAAAAAATGTAGTAATCGGCCCAAGTATGGGCGGATTGATTTCCCGATACGCTTTGCGCTATATGGAGCAAAACAGCTTGAATCCGGATACACGGCTCTATCTTTCCTTTGATTCGCCGCATTTGGGAGCAAACGTTCCGTTGGGATTTCAGCACCTTTTCAATTATATGGGTTATGGACCAATTGGTGACGTTACCATGCAGGGAATTGTAAATGGAATGCTGAAAAGTCCGGCTGCAAGAGAAATGTTGCTCGATCATTTTGAAGGACATTTGCAAAGCGGAAGTGCCACAGAATTTGATTCTTCTAAACTTTTACCTGTAGGTTCACCCAATTACAGAACACCGTTTCAAAACGAACTCAATGCCATGGGATTTCCACAAACCGTGAGAAATATTTCCATAAGCAACGGTGCTGCAAACGGAACCATGACAGGAACTCCCGGAATGGTCGTGATGGATCATACTTTCAATACTTCATCTACACAAAGAGCCATCATTAAAGCCAATTTTACACCGGCAAAAAACACTACCGCACAAATCAGCAGTTTTAAAGGTCAGCAATGGATTATTTTTTGGCTTACTGTATACTCCAGCGAAGCAAAAGCTCAATCACCTGCAGCTTCACACGGATTGGATTCTGCTCCCGGCGGAAGATTCAACATGAGTAATTTTGCAAACTCTGCAGGCGGAAACGAAATGCTTACCGAATTTTTAGACAATCTTAATATCATGTATTTTGATTTTATTCCGGCGGTAAGTTCTATGGCGGTATCCAATAACAACGGAGATTATTATGCCCCTATCAACGCTTCTTCCACAACACCTTTTGCGGCATATTATATCCCGAATGTAAATCAGGATCATGTTACTTTCGATTCGGGAAATGTAGTGTTTGCGCTCAGCGAAATTTTGAATGATGCGACACTTGTTTCATCTGAAACCTCCATTTCAAAAAATATCTCGATTGAAAATCCTGTGAAAAATGCACTTAGAATTAAATCAGATGTTCAGATAAATAATGCCAATATTACCATCACCGATTTATCAGGTAAAACGATTTTCTCTAAAGTTCAAAATCTGAAAGGAATCACCGAAATTCCGGTTTTTTTAACCAACGGAGTTTACATGGTTTCCATTACTTCAGGTAAAGAAAAAATCGTGAAAAAAGTGATTGTCAATAAATAAAATTTCATTGAATGATTTTATAAACCGTCTTTTCAGGCGGTTTTTTTCGTCATTGAAAGGAGCTAAAAGGAGACAGTAATAGCAGATTTTCGTAAATATTATTGAAAAAATCCACCTCATTTACAAGAAAGATAATTTTGCTGTGATAAAATAAAAAATCATCTGCAAATTACACATTATCACATTATCTCACTATCTTTGTAATATGGTTGGTTTAGGAAATTTTCTCTCGCTTTCTACTTTCGGTGAAAGTCACGGAATTGCTTATGGCGGAATTATTACCAATTTTCCTGCCGGATTAGAAATAGATTTTAATGAGATTCAACATCAATTAAACAGAAGAAAACCGGGACAATCAGCAATTGTTACGCAAAGAAAAGAAAGCGATACCGTAAAATTTTTGTCCGGAATTTTTGAGGGAAAAACCACCGGAACTCCCATCGGTTTCATCATCGAAAACGAAAACCAAAAACCGAAAGATTACGAACATATCAAAGACCAATACCGTCCTTCTCACGCAGATTTTACTTATGATAAAAAATTCGGAATCCGTGATTACAGAGGCGGCGGAAAATCTTCTGCACGAGAAACAGTAAATTGGGTAGTTGCAGGAAGTTTGGTAAAACAGATTCTTCCGAAAGAGGTGGAAATCAATGCGTATGTTTCTTCGGTGGGCGAAATTTTCTGCGTAAAACCGTATCAGGATCTGGATTTTTCTAAAACGGAAAGCAATGAAGTTCGTTGTCCTGATGAAGAAACGGCGGAAAAAATGATTTCCAAAATTAAAGAAATCAAAAAGGAAGGAAATACAATTGGCGGAACAATTACCTGTGTCATCAAAAATTTTCCTGCCGGAATCGGCGAACCGGTTTTCGGAAAGTTGCAGGCAGAACTCGCCAAAGCAATGATGAACATCAACGCTGCAAAAGGATTTGAATACGGAAGTGGATTTTGCGGTGCGAAAATGACAGGAAAAGAACACAATGATTTATTCAACGAAGATTTTACTACGAAAACTAATCTTTCAGGTGGGATTCAAGGTGGGATTTCCAACGGAATGGATATTTATTTCCGTGTAGCTTTTAAACCTGTTGCCACGATTTTGCAACCGCAGGAAAGTGTTGACAAAAACGGAAATCCCGTAACAATAGAAGGAAAAGGAAGACACGATGCCTGTGTTTTACCGAGAGCTGTTCCTATTGTGGAAAATCTTGCGGCTTTTGTTTTAGCAGATTTGTTTTTGATGAATAAAATAAGAAAATTTAAATCTTAAGAAATTAAATCCAAAAAAGTAATTCAAAAAATCATGATAAAAAATTACTGGCATAAAGCCATTTCTTTCGATGAATATATGAATGTTGCAGTAGAAAGATTTGAAAACCCCGAGGAAAACGACGAACATCAAGAATATTACGAACTCGGAATCCAGCGAATGCACAGAACACTGAAAACTTATAAACCAGATGAAGAACAACTCCAAACGCTGAAATCTAAACATTTCAACGGAAAAATTCTTATTATTTCCGAACCGTGGTGCGGAGATGCAAGTGCAGCTGTTCCTGCTGTTTATCAATTTTTTGAAGCCGCAGGAAATAAGGCAAGAATATTTTTACGGGATTCTGATCAAACTTTGATTGACCAATATCTCACCAATGGAACACAGTCGATTCCTAAAATTTTAATTTTAAATGAAGATTTTTCCGTAAAAAATGTGTGGGGACCAAGACCAAAATACGGATTGGAATTACTGAAAAAATTCAAAGAAAATCCGGAAACCTATCCGAGAGAAGAGTTTTACAATGATTTGCAGGTTTACTACGCCAAAAACAGAGGAAAAGATACCATCAATGAAATATTAAACTTAATTTAAAATGACTTTCCTTAAAAAAAATATATTTTACTTAATTGCTGTTGCGTTTTTGGCGGTGCTTTTCATCTTTCCGTCAGTAAAATTAAAAATCAAAGATTTGTTCTTTCCTATTGCAGCCATTGAAAATGCAATTACACTCAATGATTCCGATTATGATATTAAATTAAAAGGAATCAACGTTCCCGATACGAATCTTAAAAATCTGAAAGGAAACAAACTTGTTTTCTTGAATTTTTGGGGAACGTGGTGTCCTCCGTGTCGTGAAGAATGGGGAACAATACAGAGTTTGTACAATGCAAAAAAAGACAAAGTAGATTTCGTGCTGATTGCAATGCAGGACAAAGAAGAAGCGGTACAGAAATTCTTGAAGGAAAATAATTACACTGCACCGGTTTATATTGCAGAAAGTCCGGTTACGAACAATGTATTGCCAAAAGTTTTTCCCACCACTTTTCTTCTCGACAAAAACGGCAGAATCCTTTTAAAAGAAGATGCGTCAAAGGATTGGAATGCAAAATCTGTTCATGATTTTATAGACAATCTCGCAGAGTGAATTTTAAAATTGGTACAGAATTTGAAAAAATAAAAACGTTTAAAATAACCACACACAAAAAATGAAATATTCTAAAATTCACCTTGCGAAAGAAGCATTCAAACACAAAGGATTTTTAAAAAAAATTCCAGTGATTGTCAGAATGGTAAAATCTATAATGTCTAAAGGCGGTTACAAACCAGAAACCAAAAATGTCATCATTCCCGGAATGGTACTTCTTTACGTGATTTCGCCGATAGATATTCTTCCTGATTGGTTTCCTGTTATCGGCGTTCTCGATGATTTGGCTTTACTTGCATTTGCACTTCCGATGCTGATTTCCGAAGCAGAAAAATTTGTAATGTGGGAAGCCAAAAAAAATCCTGATAATATCATAGAAGCAGAAATTATAGAGTGATAAACTAATTTACCTCTATGAAAATTCTTATTTCTATTGTAGGAACTACCGGAATCGGCAAAACAAAACTTGCCATCGAAATTGCAAAACATTACGGTACACAAATTATTTCCTGCGATTCTCGACAGTTTTTCGGTGAAATGAAAATCGGTACTGCAACTCCGTCCGATGAAGAATTAGCAGAAGTTTCTCATCATTTTATCGGAAATCTTTCCGTGCAGGATTATTATTCCATCGGTCTTTTTGAGAAAGAATCCATCGAAAAAACAGAAGAACTTTTCCGAAAAAAAAATGTTATTGTTTTAGTCGGCGGAAGTATGATGTACGAAAAAGCAGTCATAGAAGGACTAAACGATTTACCGGAATCCGATGAAGAAAATCAGAAAAAATTAGAAGAAATTTTCAAAAACGAAGGGATAGAAACTTTACAGCAAATCCTCGAAGATTTAGATAAAGAATATTTTGATATTATTGATAAAGATAATCCTCGTCGGCTTTTCCGAGCGATTGATGTGATTTGGCAAACCGGAAAAAAATATTCAGAAATTATTTCCGCACCGAAAAAGAACCGCGATTTCAAGGTTATCAGAATCGGGATTTCAGCACCGCGAGAAATAATTTATGAAAGAATTAACAAAAGAGTTGATAAAATGATGGAAAACGGTTTGTTGAAAGAAGCTAAATCTTTAGAACCGCACAAAAATCTAATTGCGTTACAAACTGTTGGTTATACCGAACTTTTCAAACATTTCGACGGAAAATGGGATTTGGATTTTGCTATTGAAGAAATCAAAAAAAATTCTCGGAGATTCGCAAAACGCCAATTAACATGGTACAGAAGCGAAGACAACATTCATTGGGTAAATTATGAAAATGCTGTTGAAGAATCCTTATCTTTGCTATCAACATTCAACCTTTAACCTTGAGCAAAAAAGTCATTATATTTTCAGCACCGTCCGGAAGCGGAAAAACCACTTTGGTAAAACACTGCCTTGAAATTTTTCCCGAATTGGCTTTTTCTGTTTCGTGTACCACAAGAAATATTCGCGGAGCAGAACAGAACGGGATAGATTATCATTTTATTTTGCCGGAAGAGTTTCGCAACCTGATTGCTGAAAATGCTTTTGTGGAATTTGAAGAAGTGTATAAAGATAAATATTACGGAACGCTGAAAAGTGAAGTGGAAAAAATTTGGGAAAGCGGAAAAGTTGTCATCTTCGATGTCGATGTAAAAGGCGGAATTTCCCTAAAAAAATATTTCGGCGAAAAAGCACTTTCTATTTTTATTATGCCGCCGTCAATAGAAGAGTTGGAACGAAGATTGATTTCAAGAGCAACAGATGACAAAGAAACCATTAAAACAAGAGTTAACAAAGCAGTGGAAGAAATGACCTTTCAAAATGAATTTGATGAAATTGTCATCAATACAGATCTAGAGAAAGCAAAAACCGAAACTGAAAAATTGGTAAAAACATTTATAAATTCTTAACTTTAAACTTTACAAAAAAGAGCAAAGTTGAAACCTGCAACCGAAAATTATGAGCACAGCAACATTAGATAAAGCAAAAGCAAATCTTCCGGTGAGAGGATTTTTAGACATTAAAGATTTAATCATTCCGAAAGGAGAGGAGTTGAAGAATGCCATTTTGGATTTGAAGAAAGAAAAAAATGCCGTGATTTTGGCACATTATTATCAACCAGCAGAAATTCAGGATATTGCCGATTTTCTCGGTGATTCGCTGCAATTAGCAAGACAGGCAAAAGATACCGATGCAGATATGATTGCATTCTGTGGAGTGCATTTTATGGCAGAAGCAGCGAAAATTCTCAATCCTACAAAAAAAGTAGTTCTTCCCGATACACAAGCAGGTTGTTCACTTGCAGACGGTTGCAGCGGAGAAGGTTTGAGAGCGATGAGAAAAGAACATCCAAATGCGCTTATTGCGACTTACATCAACTGCAATGCAGAAACCAAAGCAGAAAGTGATATTATTGTAACAAGTTCCAACGCAGAAACCATCATCAATTCTTTACCTGAAGACAGACCAATTATTTTTGCCCCAGATAAAAACTTAGGACGATATTTATCAAAAAAAACAGGTCGTGATATGATTCTTTGGGACGGAAGTTGCATCGTGCACGAAGCATTTTCTATGGAGCGAATTGCACAACAACTCGCCGAACATCCCAATGCAAAACTCATTGCACATCCCGAAAGTGAAACGCCGGTTTTAGATTTGGCACATTTCATCGGCTCTACTTCTGCATTGCTCAATTTTGTAGAAAAAGACGATTGTCAAGAATTTATCATTGCAACAGAAGAAGGAATTCTGCACGAAATGAAAAAACGTGCACCATACAAATCGCTAATTCCTGCATTGGTTTTTGATGAAAGCTGCAATTGTTCAGAATGTTTCTATATGAAAAGAAATACAATGGAAAAACTCTACCTGTGTATGAAATACGAACTTCCGGAAATACTTATTGAAGAAGAATTAAGATTAAAAGCTCTGAAACCGATTGAAGCAATGCTAGAACTTTCTAAGTCTGTGAAGTAATTCAAAAATTGGATTTTTATACTGAAATTAACTAAAACTATGACATCAAAAATTCTTCTCTAAAACCCGAAAATCAGCGTGTTATAGCAGAGTTTTTTGTAAATTTGCATTATCAAAAAATGTCTAATTCGTCTATGAGAATCATTTTTATATTCACAAGCATTTTATTTACACAGTTGCTGTTTTCGCAAAAAGTGCTTTCAAGCAAGTCTATATTTTTTGACCACAATATTGCTTATCAAATTAAAGATGTAACGGTTTTTAGTGGTATTGCTGAGTATGGTGATAACAAAGGATTCCTCACCAAAAGAGAACAATACGAAGATGGAATCATGACCAAATCAACTTCATATTATACTGTTAATGTTGCTAAAGGCAAAGAAGTTGTAAGTCAAGAAACCACTTATATCAACAGAAAAATTGATAAAAGAATCAATTATAATGTTTCCGGTGAAAAATATGAGTACATAGAATATGATGAAAACGGCGACCGAAAATACTCTGAATATTGGAAAGACGGCAAATTTACCAAACAATATTACAAAAAAGGAAAATTAGACGGAATTGCAATCACCAAAGAAAAAAATGGAGATGAGGTAAAAGAATTTTACAAAGACGGCGAACTGCTGAAAGTAGTGAAAACGCCGTTTGCCGAAATTCAAAAAGGAGAAGCAAATCAGTAAAAACAGTAATTGACAGCAGTTGATTTAAATGAAAGATGACTACAAAAATTATTTTAGAAAATATCAAAATATATGCTTATCACGGCGTTCTTCCCGAAGAAAAAATCATCGGAACGTATTATCTCATCAATGTTGAAATTCATGCAGATTTACAAAAAGCTGCCAAAACCGATGATTTGAGCGATACTGTAAATTACGCTGAAATCTCCGAAATCATTCATGATGAAATGAAAATCTCGTCAAAACTTTTAGAGCACGTTATCTCAAGAATATTGACCAAGCTGGAAAATGCCTTTCCGCAAATCCTTTCCGCTAAAGTAAAACTTACCAAAACCAATCCGCCGATGAAAGGTGAAATGCACGGAGTGAGCGTAGAAATGGAGGGGAATTTCAGATTGTGTTGATTATGAAAAATGTTCGATTCCTATGAAATATCTTTTACTTTCCCTTATTTCTGCAATGCTTTTGAGCATTTCGTGGCCAACTTACGGCGTTCCTTTTTTCATCTTTTTTGCTCTGATTCCTTTGTTGATGATGGAACACGAAATTTCTAAATTCTCCGAAATCAAGAAAAAAGGTTGGGTAATTTTCGGGCTGTCTTATCTGTGTTTTGTAATTTGGAATATTGTAACTACAGGTTGGTTATACGGTTCAAAAAATCCCGATGGAACAAATTCTTTGATGGCAGTTGTTTTTCCGGTATTGGTAAATTCGCTTTTGTACTCTTTGGTTTTTCAATGTTATCATTGGTACAAAAATGCACAGGGAACTTATTTTGGATTGGTGTTTTTTGTAGCCATTTGGATGGGTTTTGAGAAATTTCATCTCGGTTGGGAACTTTCGTGGCCTTGGTTGAATTTGGGAAATGTTTTTTCAGATTACCCAAAAATAATTCAGTGGTATGATACTTTGGGGGCAACCGGAGGAAGTTTTTGGATTTTGCTCATTAATGTTTTCGCGTTTTATACGTTGAGAATTTGGGAAGCAGGAAGAAAACGGAAATCTTTAATCACAAACTGTGCAATTATTTTAGGATTCATTCTTTTGCCGATGCTGATTTCTGTGGTGAAATATCGAAACTTTAATGAAAAACCAATTGGCTCTGTAAATGTTTTGATGTTGCAGCCGGATTTAGATCCTTATAACGAAAAATATACAAAAGACAGTTTGACGATTTTGAGTGAATTGTTAGATTTGGCAGAGAAAAATTCTGACGGAAATATAGATTTCTACATCGCTCCAGAAACAGCACTTCCTGGTTACGGATCTTTTTCTGAAACAGGTTTTGAAAAAAGCATGATTTTGAACGGCGTAAAGAATTTTCTTTCACAGCATCCGAAATCGGTTTTCGCAACAGGAATTTCTTCTCATCAATATTTTTTTGGAAAAGATGAACCCCCAAAAAATGCAAACCAAATTTCAAATGGAGTTTTTGTGGAAAATTATAATTCTGCAGTGCAGATTATTCCCAACCAAAAGGTAGAAGTTTATCACAAAGGAAAACTTGTTCCGGGGGTTGAAATATTTCCTTACATAAGTGTCTTGAAACCGATTTTGGGAGATGCAATGCTGAATCTCGGTGGAACTACCTCTTCGCTCGGTATTGATAAAGAACGGAAAGTTTTCAGCAATTCTTTTAACAAAGGAAAACTCGCACCGATTATTTGTTATGAAAGTATTTACGGCGAATTCGTAACCGATTATGTAAAGAAAGGAGCAAATTTTCTGGGAATTATGAGCAACGATTCTTGGTGGGGTGTTACACAGGGACATAAACAATTGATGTCGTATGCAAAACTTAGAGCGATTGAAACTCGGCGTGAAATTGCAAGAGCCGCAAACAGCGGGATTTCTGCACACATCAATGCAAGAGGAGATGTTTTAACTGATACGCTTTACGGAGACAAAACCGCACTTTTTGCCGAAGTAAAACTCTATAATAAAATGACTTTCTATACCAAAGCAGGAGATTTGCTTTCGAGGATTTCTATTTTTGTATTGGGATTTTTGGTTTTTTATACGCTGATCAAAAAATTTCAGAATAAGAGAAAATAACTCTTAAACCAAAAGCATTTCTTCTATTTACTAGATTTTTCTATTTTCCTGACAATCCAAATAAAAAGTATTGAAATGACGATGAAAAGAAATGTAATACCAATACTGTTGATAATAACATTTTGAAAACCAATATTTTTGATGTTCAAAAACGGATAAGGATAGAAATTGGAAAAATATCCCCGAATCAATACATAGATTAAATATATCAAAGGGTAGATTAACCAAAATTTTATTTGGCTGTATTGTAAAGTATTGATCTTTCTGCTTATAAACCAATAGATTATTACTAAAACAGGATTTACTGTATGAAGTACTTCATCAACAATTTTTTGCATTCCAGTAGGAGTCCAAAGATGTCTTAATAAAATTTGATAAACCAATCCTACAACCGTGATATATACTGTGATTGCAGTTAATTTTCCGAAATTATTTAAAGAAACGTTTTTTACTCCGAAAGAATGGTAAGTGAGATAAGAAAAATATAAACCAACAATAGTATTCGTTAAAATCGTGAAATAACTAAAAAAGCGAATAGTAGTTTCAAAAAGCGTAGTCGCTCTGTTTGCAATCATCAAATCATATTGAATCATGACTGCCAATAAAGAAAGAACTGCAATACAAAAAGCAAGAATATTTTTCATTTTTTTGTCCTATTTAAAATAATGATTATAGTAAAATTAATTAGTTTCCTTACTCTTTTCATACAAAAAATGATTCAGCAAAACCCTGATTTCATTAAATTCAAATTCTTTCGGAAGTGCTTTTTTCCAGTCGTTTAAATTATTATGAGCATCGGCATTTTCAAATTCTTTTTCAAAAATTTTGATTTTTTCTTTTGCAATAATTCTAGAAATATCTAAAACACCTTGTTCTGCAAATTTTGCCAAATGTCCGAAAATAGTTTCTGTAACTAAACCCCGTTCTTTAGCAATTTCAGGAATGGTTTTACCATCTTCGAAAAGTTGAAAAGTAAGAATATGTGACGGAATTTTTGCCACTTTTGCCGTTATTTTAATATCGTTACTTTTATCAAAAAGTGGAGTTTCTAGAAGATGAAGTTTTTTCAAATCATTCAGGTAATCTTCTAAATCATCTATAAAAATACGGAAATCTTCGTTGTACTGCTTCAATCCTTTCGTTCCTTTATTTTCGGCATAAAAATCTTTTAACGGACTGAAAATTTTCTCGTTCACATTTTTAAAAAAGAAATTTACCGCACCTTTTGATTTGCTTTCCACTTCGCTCCATTCTTCGTTTCCGGCTATGAATTTTTTGGTTTTTTGTATAATGATTTTCTCGAATTTTTCCGAAACAGCAATAATATTTTCAACTTCAGGTTTTATACCGTGATAAAGAAATTCTACTTTGTCTTTATCTAATGATTTACTAAATTTTGCAGAATTATACCACATTTCCAGCGAAGGGAGAAACCATTTGCAATGCAGTCGGTTGATAATTTTTCCGATGCTGTAATCGTATTTTTCTAAGTTCAGAATTTCGTCTATTCTGTTATTGGCGTGAGTTTCGTCTTGAAATTTAGAAACTCTTCTGTCTGCAAAAATCACTTCGGGTGTGATTTTCGATTTAAGCACAATTCCCTCCAAAGTTCTGCACCGCGAAAGTGCAACATAAACCTGTCCTGAAGCAAAAGATTTTCCTGCATCAATAATCAACCTGTCAAAAGTTAAACCTTGTGATTTATGAATCGTAACCGCCCAAGCTAAACGAATCGGATACTGCCTGAAACTCCCCAAAACATCTTCAGTAATATTTTTTTCTTCGTCTAAAGAATATCTTTTTTGTTCCCAAATTTCTTTTCTTAAGGTATAGATTTCGTCATCACCATCAATAATTACGGTGATTTCATTTTCATCTAAATCGACTACTTCCGCCAATTTTCCGTTGAAATATTTTTTGTCGCCACTTGCATCATTCCGAATAAACATAATTTGCGAACCAATTTTTAATTCTAAAATTTCATCATTCGGATATTGGTTTTCATTAAAATTTCCAATAATTTCTGCATTGTAGAAATGAGATTTTCCCGGAAGTTTGGCGAGTTTTTTCAGATTGATTTCATCTGCCATTCTGTTGTGAGAAGTGAGATAAACATACGGTTCATCAGTCGGTTCAAAATCCGGAATATATCTCTGGTTAAGCGTTTCAAAATCTATATCACCAATTTCTCCATCTCGGATTTCATTAAGTATTTCTAAAAACCTCTCATCTTTTTGGCGATAAACTGTGGTGAGTTCTAACGTAATTAACTGAAGTTCTTTCAGTGCATAACTTTCAAAGAAAAACGGTGATTGGTAATATTGTTTCAGCACATTTTCATCTCTCACAACGGGAGGAAGTTGATATAAATCTCCGATGAAAAGCATTTGAACTCCACCGAATTTTTGCTGATTCCTTCGAACGTGGCGAAGCGAAAAATCCATCATATCCAAAACATCGGCTCGAAGCATAGAAACTTCATCAATAATGATGATTTCTATTTCTCTGAGCAGCTTCAGTTTATCTTTTCGGTATTTGAAATGGGTTATTAAATCGGCAATGTTCATTGCGAAATTTCCGTCAATTCTTTCGGTAGTAGGAGCAAAAGTTCTTAGAGGCAAACCAAACATCGAATGAATCGTAACTCCACCTGCATTGATAGCGGCAATTCCTGTAGGTGCAACTACAATATGTTTTTTGCGGGTTTTCTTTACAAATTCGTTCAGGAAAGTGGTTTTTCCCGTTCCTGCTTTTCCGGTAAGAAAAATGTGTCGGTTGGTATGTTCGGCGAGATTAAAGAGAGATTCGTTCATTATTATTTATACCACCCAGAATATTTCACATAATTATTGGCAATTCGGTTTACTTCGCCTTCCAAAAGTTCAGTGGAAATATCTTTGATTTTCTTGGCAGGAATTCCGCCCCAAACTTCGCCGGATTTGATGTGAGTTCCCTGTGTAACCACAGAACCTGCACCGACAATAGAGTTGCTTTCTACCAAACAATCGTCCATTACGATTGCACCCATTCCTATCAAAACATTATCATTGATCGTACAACCGTGAACAATCGCATTATGACCAATGGAAACATTGTTCCCGATATTTAGCGGAAATTTTTCATAAGTACAGTGCAACATCGCATTGTCCTGAACATTTACTTTGTCACCCATTTTGATATAATGTACATCACCGCGAATCACTGCATTGTACCATATACTGCAATCTTTTCCCATTACCACATCACCGATAACGGTTGCCGTTTCCGCCAGAAAAGTTCCTTCACCAATTTGCGGAGTTTTTCCTAAAAGTTCTTTTATTAAAGCCATAATTTTAATATAATAATGAGTTAATGTGATGATGTAATCATTTCAAAAGCAATAATAATTTTCGATTTTTATAATCAGAATTATCTCATTCTCAAATTATCACATTAGTAAATTATCTCGTATTTTTGTACTCAAATTTAAGAAATAAAATGAGACAAATCATCATAGAGTCCACCGAAAATCCGAAAGTAATGAAGTTTGTGGCAGATTATACGCTGATTCCCGGTTCGTTAGAATTGGACAGAGATTCTGATATTTCGGAAATTCCTTTGGCACAGGAACTTTTTAACTATCCTTTTGTGGAAAGGATTTTTATTACTGCAAATTTCATTGCAATTGCAAAACAAGATACCGTAGAATGGGAATTCGTAGCCGAAAATCTGAAAAACGTGATTGAAGATGAACTGTTGGCAAACCCGAGAATTTATCTTCAGAAAAAACGTGAAATGTACCAGATTTATTCAGAGATGACTCCAAATCCGGCAGTGATGAAATTTGTTTCTAATCAATTATTGCTCAACGGTTTTGTGGAAGTGAAATCACACGAAGAATCTTCAGGAGTTCCTTTAGCAAAAGCGATTTTCAATGAATTTGAATTTGCGAAAGAAGTTTTTATTTCCGATAATTTTGTGGCAGTTACTAAAGACGATTCCGTTCAGTGGCATGAAGTGATGAT
>CAZHFE010000027.1:0-25658 GCA_964532055.1 uncultured Kaistella sp.
CCCATTTGGAAGAATCTATCATAATCGGGATTCTCGCAATATCAGGTTCGGAAGCAATAAGATTCAGGAATTTTATCATCGAAGATTTTCCGTCCAAAAGTCCGTCATCGAAATTAACATCGAGAATCTGCGCACCGCCTTCAACTTGGTGTCTTGCAATATCGAGTGCTTCGGAAAATTTTTCTTCCTTAATCAATCTCAAAAATTTCTTTGAACCCGCCACATTGGTTCTTTCTCCAACATTGATGAAATTGGATTCGGGAGTGATAATAAGCGGTTCGAGACCGGAGAGTTTCAGGAATTTGGTTGTCGGTTGTCGGTTGTCGGTTGTCAGGTTTTGGTTGTCGGTTGTTGGTTGTTGGTTGTCGGAGGGATTTATATTATTTTCCATTATTCAAGTTTTTATAATAGTTAATAAATCCGTTCAATAACTTTTTACAAATTAAAATTTGCGTTGAAATTCCATCAAAATCTGTTTCGGAAATATAATTTTGGTCTAATGACAAATACATTTGTGTTTCCAATTCATAAAGCGAACCTCTTGCAATATGCAAAAATTGTATTGTATCATTTGAAGTTCGTCTTCCACAACCTTCAGCAATATTGGACGGAACAGAAACAGCACGTCTTCTGATTTGATTGGTCAACCCAAACAATTCTTCCTTTGGATATTTTTTTGTTAATTCATAAACCAAATTTGTAAGTTTTCTACTTTCTGACCAAACTTCAAGTTCTGTATATTCTTTTTTCATTTTTTTCACATTTAAAATTCTGACAACCATCAACCGGCAACCGACAACTTCCTCGGTTTATAATCCTTCGCCAAATCCGCAATCGCTTTGATATGTTCCGGTGTTGTTCCGCAACAACCACCGATAATATTGATTAATCCTTTCTCCAGATATTCTCTTATCTGTTCCGCCATTTGTTCGGGAGTTTCGTCGTATTGACCGAAAGCATTTGGTAAACCTGCATTCGGATAAGCAGAAATTCCGAATTCGGATTGTGAAGAAATTGCTTCTAAATAAGGCGTTAATTGTTTTGCTCCCAAAGCACAGTTGAAACCGACACTCAATAAATTAAGATGTGAAACGGAAATTAAAAACGCTTCCGCAGTTTGTCCGCTTAAAGTTCTTCCTGAAGCATCAGTAATAGTTCCGGAAACCATAATTGGTATTTCAATTCCTCGCTCTTCTTGGATTTCATCAATCGCGAAAAGCGCCGCTTTTGCATTCAATGTATCGAAAATAGTTTCTACCAAAAGAATATCCGAACCACCATCTAAAAGTGCTTCAGCTTGTTGTTTGTAAGCAATTCTCAGTTCGTCGAAAGTGATTGCTCTGTAACCTGGGTCATTAACATCTGGACTTAAACTTGCGGTTCTGTTAGTCGGACCGATTGAACCTGCTACGAAGCGTGGTTTTTCAGGATTAAGAGCTGTAAATTCATCACAGACTTTTCTAGCGATTTTGGCTGATTCGTAATTGAGTTCGTAAACCAAATCTGCCATTTTGTAATCTGCCATTGCGATGGTTGTTCCAGAAAAAGTATTGGTTTCCAGAATGTCTGCTCCTGCTTCCAAATATTTTCTGTGAACTTCTTCAATCGCTTGCGGTTGTGTCAAAGAAAGTAAATCGTTATTTCCTTTTACGGGCGATTCCCAATCTTTGAAACGTTCTCCCCGATAATCTTCTTCTTCGAATTTGTAGCGTTGAAGCATCGTTCCCATTGCTCCGTCAAGAATTAGGATTCTTTCGGAAAGTGCTTTGTATAATTGTGGTGAATTTTTCATTTCAATATTTAATTAATAAAATTGAAATGCAAAAAGAAAGTCAGAAGGACTGAATCTTGGGTTATCTGTTCCCGGAAATTCGGGGTAGAATGTAGCACCTTCTTTGTAAACAAAGGGTTGCTAAGGTTTCATAGGGTCTATTCCCTCCACCTTTCTTGATAACATTTCGTATTTAAAAGAACAAATCTCAATTGCAAAGATAGGATTTTTGCAATTAGTAAAAAAGTTTACTGAAAAATATTTATTTCATATTTTCGCTACTGAAAATGACAATAAATGAACGAGGAACTCAACCGGTCGAAAGATGAAAATTGGAAAAAATGGGGACCCTATGTAAGTAACAGACAATGGGGAAATGTACGTGAAGACTACAGCAGCAACGGAAATGCGTGGGAATTTACCGGACACGATATGGCGGAAAGCTATACTTATCGATGGTCAGAAGAAGGAATTGCAGGGATTTCCGATGACAAACAATTGCTTTGTTTTGCATTATCTTTTTGGAATAAAAAGGATAAAATGGTAAAAGAACGCTTCTTTGGATTGAGCAATTATCAGGGAAATCACGGCGAAGACCTAAAAGAAATTTTTTACTATTTAGACAATACACCTACACATTCTTATATGAAAATGGTGTACAAATATCCGATTAACAAATTTCCTTACGAACAGCTGATTCAGGAAAATGCGGCACGAAGCAAACAAGAACCGGAATACGAAATTATTGACACCGGAATTTTTTCTCACAACGAGTATTTCGATATTTTTATCGAATATTGCAAAGTTGATTCCGATGATGTTTTCGTGAGAGTTACCGCACACAACAGAAGTGGTAAAAAAGCACCGCTGGTTGTTCTTCCGACGCTTTGGTACAGAAACAACTGGAAATGGGGCTACAATGAATACAAACCGAATTTAAGGTTTTCTAAAAACGGTGAAATCAATATTGAGCACGACAGTATTTCCATTAAAAAATTCTATTCCAGAAACAGAAATTGCGAAAGTGTATTCTGCGAAAACGAAACCAATACCGAAAAACTATACGGAACACCAAAAACCGGAAATTTTTATAAAGACGGAATCAATGATTATATCATCAACGGAGAAAACACCGTAAATCCTGAAAAATACGGAACAAAATCTGCTTTTCTAATTGACCAGGAAATAGAAGCAGGAGAAAGCAAAACTTTCGATTTCCGTTTGAGTCCGCATACAATGGAAGATGCTTTTTATGATTTCGATGAAATTTTTGAACACAGAAAAAAAGAAGCGGACGAATTTTATAACATTGTTCAGCGAGATATCACCGATGAAGATGAAAAAAATGTGCAGCGACAAGCATTTGCAGGATTACTTTGGAACAAACAATTTTACCACCACAATGTTGCAAAATGGCTGAAAGGCGACCCAAATATGGAAGCACCAAGAGATTTCAATAATTTCGTGAGAAATACAGAATGGGGGCATCTTCACAACAAAGATATTATCTCAATGCCCGATAAATGGGAATATCCGTGGTACGCAACTTGGGATTTGGCGTTTCACTGCGTTCCTTTTTCATTGATAGATTCTCAATTCGCAAAAGACCAACTTCTGCTTATTACTAAAGAATGGTATATGCATCCAAATGGTCAACTTCCTGCCTATGAATGGAATTTTGATGATGTAAATCCGCCTGTTCACGCTTGGTCGTGTTTCAGAGTTTTTAAAATTGATGAAAAAATAAACGGAAAACCCGACATTGTTTTTCTAGAAAAAGTCTTTCAGAAATTATTGTTGAATTTCACATGGTGGGTAAACCGAAAAGACAAAAAAGGAAATAACCTTTTTGGCGGCGGATTTTTAGGATTAGACAACATCGGTGCTTTCGACAGAAATATGGAATTCAAAAACGGAGAGCATTTGGAACAAGCTGATGGAACAAGTTGGATGGCAATGTTTGCATTGAATATGATGAGGATTTCTATGGAACTCGCTTTATATAATCCGGTTTACGAAGATATGGCGATTAAATTTTTTGAGCATTATCTTTATATTGCCGAAGCAATGGAAAATATCGGGGAAACCAAAAACGGATTGTGGAACGAAGAAGACGGATTTTTCTATGATCTTTTGCAATTAAATAATGGCGATTCTATTCCACTAAAACTCAGGAGTATTGTCGGTTTGATTCCGATGTTTGCAGTAGAAATCATCGACCGCGAAATGCTGGAAAAGTTCCCGAACTTTACGGCAAGAATGGAATGGATTCTGCGAAATAAACCTGAACTTGCCAATCTTGTTTCGCATTGGGAAATAGAGGGAAAAGCAGGAAAACATTTGATGAGTATTCTCAGAAAAACGCGGCTTACAAGAATTCTGGCAAGGATGGTTGACGAAAAAGAATTTTTGTCAGAATACGGAATCCGCTCGATGTCGAAAGTATATGAAGAGAATCCGTACCATTTTTCTGTGGACGGAAAAGATTTCACCGTAAAATATACACCTGCAGAAAGCGACAGCAGAATGTTCGGCGGAAACAGCAATTGGAGAGGACCTATTTGGTTTCCTATCAATTTTTTAATTGTAGAAAGTTTGCAGCGGTTTCATTATTACTACGGTGAAAGTATGCGGGTAGAATTTCCCGCAAACAGCGGAGAAAAAAGGAATCTTGATTTTGTTGCCGATGATTTGAGCCGAAGATTATGCTCAGTTTTCCTGAAAGATAAAAATGGAGCACGTGCTTTCAACGGCGGAAATGAGTTTCTGAATCACAACGAATATTTTAAAAACTACATTATGTTCTATGAATATTTTAACGGTGATACCGGAAAAGGAATTGGTGCATCACATCAAACTGGTTGGACAGCGACTGTTGCAAAACTGATTCAGCCGAGATTAACTTGATTGATGTATCTTTACTAAATTAAAAAACTTCTGTTATGAAATTTGAAAACAACCAATCAGGAAACGGTGGCTTTATCACCTTGAATAATGATACCGAAGAAGTCGGAAAACTGACCTATACCATTTTTCCTGAAGAAAATAAATTTATCATTTCATTTGTCTTGGTGCACCCGAAATTTGAAGGTCGAGGAATGGGAAAATTTCTGGTGGAAGAAGCCATAAAATTTGCAAGAGAAAACGGCTGGAAAGTTTATCCCCATTGTTCTTATGCACGTTCTGTGATGAAGAGAATGAGTGATGTTGAAGATATTTTTTTAGAACATTAAAACCTCATTCAGCAAAATATCTTCAATATCATCGGGGTAATTTACTTTAAAATTTTGGGCAGATTCAATCCATTCTGCTATTTTCGAAGATTGTAAAATTTTAGCATTCGGTATTCCCATTTTATCCAAAGCACAACAGTTACATTCTTGCTCATACTGATTGTGAATCGGGATTACAAATAATTTTTTATTCATAAAAAGTGCTTCGGCGGGCGTTTCAAAACCGGCATTGCATAAAATTCCCTCACAATTCTCAAAACACTTCAAATACTGCATTTCGTCAACAGGAAAAACCTCAACATTTTTTACCTTAAACTGATTTTGGGCATATTTTGAAAACACTTTCCATTCCACAGGAATATCCTTTAAAATCTGCAGAATATTTTCATCGGAAAAACTCGGAAGATAAACGAGATAATATCCTTTTCTATCAGGATTCAGTTCTCTTATTTTTTTTCTGATAACGGGTTTTTTGATTTGTGGATGATAATTTTCGAAATGAAAACCTATTTTCCTTTCACTCGGAACATAATATTTCAGAATCAATTCCCCCAGAAAATCTTTCTTTTCCGGTTTTGGTGTTTCTTTAAAACTTAATGATGCTTGATGGCTTAATTCTATCATGGGCAAATTCTTCAGTTTAGAAGTCCAGCCCGTTAAAGGTTCAAAATCATTAATGATTAAATCGTATTTCGACAATTCTAATTCTCTGATGGTTTTTAACGCCTGAATAAAACTGTTTTGAGTAAATGTCTTCAGGTAAGATAAACCGCCTGTTTTGTTATAAAGGAGCGAAATACCTTTATGCTGAAAATTAATATCGAAACCGGCTTTTAATTGTGATTGATGACCGCTGATTAAGGTATCGACAGAAGCATATTTTTTAAGAATCGGGACAATTTCTTGTGCTCTTGCAATATGTCCGTTTCCGGTACCTTGAAATGCGTATAGAATTTTCATTCGGTAAAGCTGGTTACGATTTTCAAAAGTTCGGAATGGTTGATTTCCAAAATCTCCTCTGCTTCATCATCGTTCAGCAGATGTTTGTTTTCATCATAATAGAAAATTTTCCATTCTTGATTATGATATTCCAAAGCAGAGAGATTTTCAATCCAGTCGCCGGAATTAAAATAAATACAAGAACCCTTTTTATTGACCACTTCACGAATCTGCGGTTGGTGGATATGTCCGCAAATTACATAGTCGTAGTGATTATCTATTGCCAATTCAGAAGCCGTCAATTCAAAATCGCCGATATACTTTACTGCTTTTTTTACGTTGTTTTTAATTTTTTTAGAAAACGAGTATTTCTCTTTCCCCATTTTCGCTAAAAACCAATTGACCACATTATTAATGACAATGAGAAGGTCGTAACCTTTACCTCCCAATTTGGCAATCCATTTAGAATGTTGCACAGATGCATCAAAAACATCGCCGTGAAAAATCCAGGTTTTCTTTTGATTGATTTCTAAGCAAAGTTTATTGCAGACCTTAAGTTTTCCCAATTCAAAATCGGTAAACTTCCGGAACATTTCATCGTGATTGCCTGTAATATAAAACACATCAGTATTTTTGGTGGCAAATGAAATGATTTTTTTAATAATCTTTAAATGAGATTTCGGGAAATAAGATTTCTTAAATTGCCAAATATCAATAATATCTCCATTAAGTATCAAAATTTCCGGCTGAATGGAATTAAGATATCTCAGCAATTCTTTAGCTTTGCAGCCGTAAGTTCCCAGATGAACATCTGAAATAACGACTATTTCTACATTTCTTTTCATAACCTTATGCAAAGAAACTAATTGAAAATTAACTATATATGAACGGTATATTATATTTTTACAGAGCGTTCATCAACTCATCGCTGATTTCCATATTATGATAAACATTCTGAACGTCATCATCATCTTCAAAACGTTCGAGCATTTTCATATTGGCCTTGAACTGGTCTTCGTTCACTTCTTTGGTATTATTTGCAATACGCTGCAATTCCGCACTTTTTGCTTCAATACCGAGTTCGTCTAATTTATGAGAAAGTGCCCCGAAATCCTCGAAAGCAGTAGTTACCATCACTTCTTCTTCATCGCTGTCAATTTCTTCAGCACCGCCATCAATCATTTCCATTTCAAAATCGTCCCAATCCATTTTGATTAAAGATTTGTTGATGGAAAAAATTCCTTTCCTGTCGAAGATGAAAGCCAATTCTCCATTTTTCCCGAGATTGCCCTCAAATTTATTGAAAACAGCTCTTACATTTGCTACAGTTCTTGTGGGATTATTGGTGGTACATTCCACAAAAAAAGCAACACCACCTTGTCCGTATCCTTCATAAGTAATTTCCTCATAATTTTCGGCATCTGCTCCACTTGCTTTTTTAATAGCTCTTTCCACGTTATCTTTAGGCATATTTGCGCCTTTTGCATTCTGAATGCATCTTCTTAATGCCGGATTAGATTCCGGATCAGAACCTCCCAATTTTACGGCAAGAGCAATATCTTTCCCTATTTTGGAAAATGCTTTCGCCATTTTATCCCAGCGAGCCATCTTTGATGCTTTTCTATATTCAAATGCGCGTCCCATAATTTCTATATTTTTTATATGACTGCAAAAATACGAATTTGTCAATAAAAAAACACCCCCGAGAATCGGAGGCGTTTCATTTATTTAGAAAAATTTATTAATTATTTTTTCTTTTTAGCTGGTGCTTTTTTCACCGCCTTTTTTACTGCTTTTTTTACAGGAGCTGCAGGGATATCACTTTTCTTATAAGTAGTCCACTCTGCACCAGAAATAGCTCTTACGATAACTTTTCTATCCTTTTGTCTTTCAGCATCAGAAGCCGTTGCAGGAACTGTTGCCTCCTGAGAACCAATACCAATTGATTTCAGCACATCTTGATTAACTCCTCTTGCTTCAAGAGCTTTTACTACTGCAGCAGCTCTTTGTTGAGAAAGTTTGAGGTTATAAGCATCAGAACCTTTTTTGTCAGTTGCACCGATGATTACAAAGTTTTCACCTGGAGCATCTTTAATGATAGTTGCTGCTTGATCCAATTTACTATTAGATTGTGCATTAATTGTTGCTTTGTTGAAATCGAACAAGATGTCTTTCAATACTTCAGTTACAGCAACATCAGTAGCTTTTTTAGGCCAAGGACAACCCTTGTTTTCTTTTGGTCCAGGAACTGTAGGACAGTTATCGTCTTTATCAAGAACTCCGTCTCCATCTGTATCTGGCCAAGGACAACCTCTGTTTTCTGCAGGACCAGGAATATCAACACAAGCATCGTCTTTATCAAGAACACCATCACCGTCTGTATCTGGCCAAGGACAACCGTTGTTTTCTTTTGGTCCGGCTACATCTGGACAAGCGTCATCAATATCTGGGATTCCATCACCATCGGTATCAGGACATCCTTGGAATTCTGCCAATCCCGGAGTATCAGGACATCTGTCATCTTTATCAGGAATTCCGTCTTTGTCTCTATCGGTATTACCGAATCTAAACAAGATAGAAGCAGATGCTTGCCAGAAATTACCAATATCTGATTTATCAATTGGTGTAGAAACATAATCACCTTGAACACCTAAACCGAAGTTTTTGGTCACCCAGAAATTAGTTCCTAAACCTGTAGATACTGTAAAGTGATCTCTTCTTCTTTGGGTACTAGGTTGTCCTTCTGAATACCCTACATAAGTAGTGTTGTGGTAACCATCAGTTATAGGGAAATTAACCCCTGTATAGTCATGTCTCAGATAATTTGCACCAACTCTGATGTACGGGTCAAACCAAGACTCTTCATTCCAAAGTCCGTTAACTTTGAATTGAAGACCCAATCCTGTCATAAGGAAGAACTCTTTACCTAAATTAAATCTCTTGTTGTCAATATTTCCAACAGAGGTTTGCCAGTCAAGAACCATATATTTATTTATGTTTCTTGCTACGGTTAGTTTAGATAAAGGTGGAGTAATTGTAAAATTGTTAATGTTATACAATCTGTTAGCATCATCGCCACCGAAAGCAGCTGAAACAACACTAGTAGCAGTTCCACCTCCAACAGCAACATGATTTACTCCGTGCGCACCAACACCGATTAACCACGGATTGCTGGTCGTTTGAGCGAATACAGTAGAGGCAATAGTAAGTGCCAATGCTGAAATTCCTAATTTTAGATTTTTCATAGAATTAAATGATTAAATAATTGATAATGCAAAATAAATATAATTTTTCTTTATAAACAAAGATTTTATGAGTTTTTTTAACTTTTCTTTAATATTCGGTCTATATTTCTTTTTGTTTCACGCTCTTTTATACTTTCCCGCTTGTCAAAGAGTTTCTTACCACGACCAACAGCAATGTGTATTTTGGCTTTTCCTTTATCATTAATATATAGTTTCAGTGGAACTATGGTATTGCCAACATCTTTAAGCTTCTTTTCAAGTTTTTGCAACTCGCGTTTGTGCAAAAGCAATTTCCGTTCCCTTTTTGTTTTATGATTATAAAAAGTGCCCAATTTATATTCATCAATCATCATATTAATAATATACAATTCCCCGTCAATAAACTGACAGAAAGATTCTGTAATACTCGCTTTAGAAGAACGCAGTGATTTAATTTCGGTGCCGGTAAGAACCATTCCCGCTTCTATTTCTTCAAGAATTTCATATTCGAATCTTGCCCTTTTATTTTGAATATTAATGGTCTTCTCTATTTTCATGCTTAAATTAAATCCATCATTATTTTATTGTTAAAAATTAATAAATTTTAACTTTTATATCATAATTTTTATACTTGTAATTGTTGCTTCATCAAACTAACAATATACAATCCTAAAACCCAATTTCTTTTCGTATTTTTGCACCAAATTTACAAAACTATATGTTAACAGTATCTAATATATCTTTACAATTCGGAAAAAGAGTGCTTTTCGATGAAGTAAACATTTTGTTTACCAAAGGAAACTGCTACGGAATAATCGGTGCAAACGGTGCCGGAAAATCTACTTTTTTAAAAATATTAACCGGAAAACAAGACCCCACTTCCGGAAACATCTCTTTGGAACCCGGCAAAAGAATGTCGGTTTTGGAGCAGGATCACTTTGCCTATGACAACTATACGGTTTTGGAAGCCGTATTGAGAGGAAACAAAAAACTTTTTGATATCAAAGAAGAAATGGACGCTCTCTATGCAAAAGAAGATTTCTCTGATGAAGATGGAATAAAAGCAGGTGAACTCGGCGTGATTTATGATGAAATGGGTGGTTGGAATGCAGAATCTGATGCACAAACAATGCTCTCTAATGTTGGAATTAGCGATGATATGCATTATCAAATGATGGGCGAGCTGGAAAACAAAGACAAAGTAAAAGTACTTTTGGCTCAAGCATTATTCGGGAATCCCGATGTTCTCATTCTCGATGAACCTACCAATGATTTAGATATCGAAACCATTTCGTGGCTCGAAGATTTCCTTGCAGATTATGAGAACACGGTGATTGTGGTTTCTCACGACCGACACTTTTTAGATACCGTTTGTACACATATCGGTGATTTAGATTATTCTAAACTTAATCTCTATACAGGAAATTATTCTTTTTGGTATCAAGCATCACAATTAGCAACAAGACAGCGACAACAAGCCAACAAAAAAGCCGAAGAAAAGAAAAAAGAATTACAGGATTTCATTGCAAGATTTTCATCAAACGTAGCGAAAGCAAAACAAGCAACCGCAAGAAAGAAAATGATTGACAAGTTAAATATTGAAGACATTAAACCAACTTCAAGAAGATACCCTGCAATTATTTTCGATACGGAACGTGAAGCAGGCGACCAAATTCTCGAAATCAAAGGATTGGAAAAAACCAAAGACGGTGAACTTTTATTTTCAAATATTGATTTAAACTTAAAGAAAGGTGACAAAGTAGCCGTAATCTCCAAAAACTCATTGGCAATCACAGAATTTTTTCAAATATTAAGCGGAAATTCAAAAGCCGACAAAGGAACTTTCAATTGGGGAATTACCACCACGCAATCTTATATGCCGCTTGATAATTCGGAGTTTTTTAAAGAAAATATCAACCTTGTTGATTGGCTGCGTCAATTTACCAAAAACGATGAAGAACGCCACGAAGAATTTATGAGAGGATTTCTCGGCAGAATGCTTTTTTCCGGTGATGAAGCACTGAAAAGTTGCACAGTACTTTCCGGAGGCGAAAAAATGCGGTGTATGTTCAGCAGAATGATGCTGCAAAAAGCAAATATCCTTTTAATGGACGAACCAACCAATCACCTTGATTTGGAAAGTATCACCACGCTGAACAACTCTTTGAGCAATTTCAAAGGGAATATACTTTTGGCATCTCATGACCACGAAATGCTGCAAACAGTCTGTAACAGAATCATCGAACTCACTCCGAAAGGAATCATCGACAGAGAAATGACTTATGATGAATATCTGGAAGACAAAAAAGTGAAAGAATTACAGCAGCAAATGTATTCTTAAAAAGACGGAAGTTGGAAGATGGAAGTTAGAAAAATGCCGCTCAGTTATTTTGGGCGGTTTTTTTGTTCCCGAAACTTCTTCCCTGCTTTTCCGCTTCACACAATTTTTCCTATTTTTGTAAAATTATGAATCAAAAATGGATTTACAAACCGGAACCCGATGAAGATATTGTGGACAGACTGAGTTCGTCATTAGGTTTTGGAACTTTCGAATCCAAAATTCTTGTTCTCCGCGGAATCGACAATTACCAAAAAGCACGGGAGTTTTTCAAACCCAATCTCAACGATATACACAATCCGTTTCTCATGAAAGATATGCAGGTTGCAGTCGATAGAATTGCAACCGCCATAGAAAACGGAGAAAAAATATTGGTTTACGGCGATTATGATGTTGACGGAACTACCGCAGTTGCTTTAATGTACCTTTATCTAAGCAAAATTGTAGAAAAAAAATATCTTGATTTTTATATTCCCGACAGAAATTCCGAAGGATACGGAATCTCTACCGAAGGAATTGACTTTGCAAAAGAAAACGGCTTTTCGCTCATCATTGCTCTCGATTGCGGAATAAAAGCGACAGACAAAATAGAATACGCCAAATCTCTCGATATCGATTTTATCATTTGCGACCACCATTTACCAGGCGAAGAAATTCCTAATGCTGTTGCAGTTCTTGACCCGAAAAGAGTTGACTGCAGGTATCCTTTCAAAGAACTTTCCGGTTGCGGAGTGGGTTTCAAACTTTGTCAAGGGTTGAATACGATTTACAAAATTCCCGAAGCCGAACTTTTTGAACTCACCGATTTACTCGCCATTTCCATTGCAGCAGATATTGTTTCCATGACCGGCGAAAACCGCGTTTTGGCAAAAATGGGATTGAAAACTTTAAGAAAAACAAGAAATCTCGGTTTGCGGATGCTCATTCCCGAAGATAAACTGGCGACTTTTGAAATCTCGAATATCGTTTTTGAAATCGCCCCGAAAATAAATGCAGCCGGAAGAATTTCACACGGAAAAGCAGCGGTGGAATTGATGGTTTCTGACAATCTGAAACACGCACATCAAATTGTAAACAACATTGTAGATTTGAATGATTCGCGCCGCGAAATGGATATGAGTTCTACAACCGAAGCATTGCTGCAAGTGGTTTCTACAGGACAAATCAGCAATTTTACCACCATAGTTTATGCTCCCGATTGGAACAAAGGTGTCATCGGAATTGTTGCATCTCGATTGATAGAATCATATTATAAACCGACTTTGGTTTTTACCGATGGAAATAATGATGAAATGGTAGCTTCCGCACGTTCTGTTTCAGATTTTGATGTACACGATGCTTTAGAAGATTGTTCGGATTTATTTCTGAAATTCGGCGGTCATCCTGCTGCAGCCGGACTTTCTATGGAAAAATCTCAATTTGAACTCTTCAAGCAAAAATTTGAAAAAGTTGTTTCGGAAAAAATTAAGGAACACCAAAAAGAACCGAGTATCACGATTGATTCTGAAGTAAAAATTGACGACCTCAACAAAGATTTTTTCAATTTTCACAGGAAACTCGCTCCGTTCGGTCCGCATAATATGAAACCAATTTTGGTGCTGAAAAATCAAAAAGTTTTGGGTTATGTAAAAACGATGGGAAAAGACGGAAACCACTTGAAATTCTACATCAAACAAGAATCAACCGGAAGAAATATAGAATGTGTCGGTTTCAAACTGGGTAAATTTGCCGATGATTTCAGAGAAAAATCTTTCGATATTGCATTCACTGCGGAAGAAAACCATTGGAAAGGAAACGTAACATATTATCTGAATATCCGCGATGTGAGGTTTAATTAAGACAAAACTCGGTGTCTTTCAAATTCTTTTGTGCGGTCAAAAAGATAACGGTAGGTTGCTAATTTTCGGGTAACTTCAGTATCCAGATTTTCAGCAATTTTCAGCATTTTCGGGTTAAAATCACCAATCCACTGCATTTCGTATTCTTTAAAATCTGTGGTTTTTCTGAAATGTCTTGTCCCTTCCCAAATCATAAATCCGTCGATTCCTTTTTTCTGCCATTCCGGAATGATACCGAAAACCAAACCTATCATTTTTTTGTTTTTCGTGAATTTTTTTACCAGCAAGAATTTCAGTTTTTGCCATATTCCGAATTTCCCGTTCAGAAATTTGAACCACTGATTAAGGTCGGGAATATTCATCCACATTGCAATTGGTTTTTCATTTTCATATACAAACCACGAAATATGCTCGTTGATAACGGGTTTCAGCGTGTTGAAAAGTTTGAGCGTTTGTGAGTTTGTAAGTTCTTTTCCTTCGCCATGATTTGCCCATGCTTTATTATAAATTTCGGTGAAATCGTCTGCAAATTTTTTCAGCTCTTTCACTTTCATCGGTTTTGCGGAAATGTTTTTGTTTTTTGAGATTCTCTCGTGCATTTCCAAAAAATTATCTGCAACAGGTGAGTGAATTTCTCTGCTGAAACACAACTGGTTAAAATAAATCCCGAATCCGTAATTTTCAAAAAGCGTTTTGTAATACGGCGGATTATAGTTCATTGCATAAAGCGGCTGAGTAAAACCTTCAATCAACAATCCCCAGAATTTATCGCGTTCCCCGAAATTTATCGGTCCGTCCATTGCTTCCATTCCTTTCTGTTTCAGCAAATTTTTAGCAAAATCGAAAATAAAACCGGCGGTATTTTGGTCATTAATACAATCAAAAAAACCGATTCCTCCTGTAGGTTGATTTTGTTTGTATTTTTTGTTGACGAAAACTGCAATTTTCCCGACTGTTTCATTTTTTTCATTGACAAACAGAAATCTTTCACACTCACCGAAACGGAAAAACTTATTCTTTTTCCGGTGAAAAATCTGTTCAATATCGTTGTCTAAAGGACGAATGTAGTTTTTATCATTCCGGAAAAGCCGTGCCGGAAAATCGAGAAATTCTTTTTTACTTTCCTTTGAAGTCACCTTTAATACTTTCATCACAAAGAAAATTTGAGTTGATGGTTATTTTAGTTTTTTTATTTTAAGTATTGTTGAAACTGAAGATAGCGAGAGCATAACCATATAAACCGAAACCGCTCAAAACGCCGTTTGTATGTTCTGCGGTTACTGACTTTTGGCGAAATTCTTCACGTTGATAAATATTAGAAATATGCACCTCGACTTTCGGTTTAGGAATGTTTTTCAAACAATCCGCAATCGCATAAGAGTAATGGCTGAAAGCACCCGGATTAATTACCAAAGCATCAAAATCATCTTGCTGAATCCTGTTGATAATCTCGCCTTCCAGATTCGATTGGTAAAACAAAATCTCATGCTGCGGAAAATCTTTTTTCAAAATATCCAGATAATTTTCCATAGAAATATTGCCGTAAATTTCCGGTTCGCGAGTTCCGAGAAGATTGAGATTGGGACCGTTGAGAATAAGGATTTTCATGGTGAAAATTTATGTTTGGTAAAAATACAAAAATAGCATTAATTAAAACCTTGCATTCGGTTGAGTAAAACTTCTGTCTTTGTATTTTAGTGCATCTTGCAAAATATTGGCTTTTATTCCGATGAAGAAATCATAGACTTTGTATTGCCCAAAAGGAATCCAATTAACAGTGATAATGAAACTTCTCTGGTCTCTCGAAAAACCGATTCTCGTATTGGCAATTTCTTTACTAATCACGTCGTAGTAAAGATTTCCGTTGATATTCCAAAACGGGGTGAGTTTTATACTTCCGTCTAAACCAACCGATGCCATCTTATTTCCGAAACGCGTCAATCCTTTTGTATAGCCGTATTGCGCATTGATATTCAAAGTCCATGGTTGCTCAAACCGCGAATAGTTATCGTCATCAAAATAATAATTTTCATTTCTGATTTCTCCTTTCGTGGAGTATTTTTTAGCATAATCGGTTTTTTCTTTCCCGGTAAAAAGGTCGTTGTTTAAAGCATAAGAAAGTTGCGCATTAAATCCCTGAATGCTGAAATGCCCGAAATTTTCAGTACGAATTCCGTTATCTTCGCCATCGGCAAAAATAATTTGGTAAGGTTCTACCGCTAAACTGGTATTCAGATTCAGTTTATCAAAAATCGTGGTTTGTCCGCTGAAATTAAATATTGACCATTTGTGAGACGGCGCTGCAAAATTGTAACTTGTATTAAAATTCAAACTTTCAAAAATTTTAATTTTTTTTACTCCTACAGAATCATTTTTTGATTTCACTTTCATTTCGATATTATTCCCGATATTGATGGTCATTGCCTGAACCAACTGAGAACTTGGGTTGCCTACAATTCCTCTGTCGAAAATTGAATACATGGTCATTTCGCCGCGTTCGTTAGAATAGTTTTTGTAATACCCGAAACTTGGTGCAGAAAAATCTGGAGCGTAAGCAAACCCGATTTGCGGAGTCATCATGTGCCGAATTGCCTGTATCGGTGAGTTTTTCTTGAAATTTAACATTCCATATAAAACCGTTTGCAAACTTGTACTTGTAGAAAATGAGGAGTATCCTGCGATTTTTTTATTGAAAACATCTTGTATTTTATTTTCAATCGGATCGTAATATTTGGTTAAAGTTTTAGTAGTCAAAGCATTATCAATATTCGCAGAAACAGTAAATGTAAAATATTTTGCCAAAGTGGTATTGGTCGATAAACTGATATTGTTTTTCAGCCCGGTCTGCATTTTGTCCCACATGGTTTTGGTGAAAAGTTCATCGGCATCGGTTTGCACAAAGTTATTGAGATTCAATCCGGTATTTACGGTAATGTTTTCTAACAATCCCTGTCTGATTCCAGTTTTCGGATTGAAGAGATAGAACTGATTGATGGCTACATTGATAGCCGGTAATTTCAAATCAGACAATCCGGTGGAAAAATTCTGAGAATAAGAAGCCGAACCTGTAATGGTAACCGGAAGTGTGAGAAATCTTTTGGTAACACTGATTGACGAGTTTTGCTGTGCATTCAGATTATTTTGGTTAAAAGCGTAATTGTTGTTTACGGTATTATTATAAAATTTGTTACTCACCACATCTACCGAAGCAGAAAAAGTAAGAAAAGGATTCGCTTTTGAATCTTGCTGATGCCGCCACGCAATTCTGTATGTTCCTGTTTCGGAGTAATCAGAAAGTCCTTTTATCCCTCGAATTGTAGTACCGATGTCTGCAGTAAAATTTCCGGAATATCGGTAGTTTTTTTTGTAATTCAGTTCGGGACGAAGATTCCAGCTTCCTTTGGTGTAAATATCGGTAAGAATTTTCAGATCAAAATGGTCTCCAATTGGTTGATAATAACCTAATCCGTTTAAGAAAAAGCCCACATCTTCACGCTCCCCGAAACTCGGTATCAAAATTCCCGCACTCCGTTTATCCGAAAAAGGTAAAATTGCAAACGGCATAATTAAAGGAGTAGGAACTTGCTCAATATACATTTGAATAGGACCTGTAATTACCGAAGATTTGTTTTTCCCTTTGATGAGTTTGATGTTTGGAGCGAGTAAATAATAATCTGCAATGGTATCTTTTTTCTTGATGAAATATTCGTCAGTAGTATATTTTCCTCTTCTCATGAAGAAAACCGAATCGTTATATTTTTTGGTTTTTTCGGCTACAATTACTCCTTCGCTTTCTTCCGTTCTTGCGTTGAATGCGATTGCCTGTTTTGTTTTCAGGTTATAGGTAAACTCATCGTATTCATATTTTTTTCCGGCTTGAGTTGCAATGGCGGGAATTTTTATTTTTCCTAAAGAATCTAATTCACCACGTGCATAAATCAGCGATTTGTTCCAGTCAATACTGATATAGTCTGCATCAATCTGCATATCCTGATAATTGACCTGAGCTTTTTTGTTCAAGTAGGTCATCTTTTTGGGAATATCATTGCGTATGTTTTCCGCTTTAGATTGCACCACCGCTTCCAAATGTTCTTTCTTTCCAAAAATAGTATCGGTTTTTGCTACAGCGTTATTAACTATCTTATTTTCCGACAATTCCTGAGCATTTAATTTTGCTAAAAAATTGTTAAAAATTAGGATAATTAAAATAGGTATTATATTTTTGAAGCCGAGTCTGAACAATACGGTATTTTCTGTATTTTGGGTTCAAAATTAATACAATTTTTAAAATCTAAAGATGAAACACCGTTTTTCTTTAAAAAAATATCTACTCTTCTTTTTTATTTTTTTGTTCGTTTTTTCCAGCGCTCAAAAAAAATTCACCATTGTTCTTGATGCCGGTCATGGCGGAAGTGATGTAGGAACCAACCGAAAATATGACGATTTGGGAACAGTTCGGGAAAAAGACGTTACTCTTTCCGTAGTTTTGAAACTGGGAAAAATGTTGGAAAGAAACAAGGATTTCAAGGTAATCTATACCCGAAAAATAGATGAATATCCTTCTTTGACAGAGAGAACGACACTTGCCAACAGAAGCAAAGCAGATTTGTTTGTCTCGGTTCACGTCAATGCTACTCCTGCGAAATCTACAGATACACAAGGAACCGAAACTTTTGTACAGGGACCAAACCAGAACAGAAAAAATCTTGAAGTTGCAAAGGCAGAAAATGATGTGATTTATCTTGACGAAAAAGACAAGGAAACTTTTGCTTCTTACGACCCGACTTCCCCCGAATCACTGATTGCCCTGAAAATACAACAAAGTAAATATCTGGAAAGCAGTCTTTTATTCGGTAGTTTGGTAGAAGATAATTTTTCTAAAAAAGACAAACGGTATTCCCGAGGAATAAAACAAGCCGATTTACACGTTTTGAGAATGAATGCAATGCCATCTGTTTTGATAGAAACCGGCTTTGTGAATAATTACAATGATGCAGCTTACTTGTCATCAGAAAAAGGACAAAACGAAATTGCAGACAGCATCCATGATGCCATTATCAGCTATAAAAAAACACTGGAAAGAAATGTGGAAAAACCCGTTGAAAAAGAACAGCCGGCAGAAAAACCACTGAAAAACGATTTCAGAATTTTGCTGATGACCACGCTTGTAAAATACAACAGCGGAGATCCTGCTCTGAAAGGACTTAATAATATTCTTTTCACCAAAGAAAACGGTTTTTATAAATATTATTATGGTGTTACCAATTTTGCTTCGGTACGCGACAGTAATCTGAAAACCACCAAAGATGCAGGTTTTAATAATGCAAGTTCGGTTTCATTTGTTCCAAATCAGAAATTGGGAACAGGTTATTATCAACTTGAAATTGCAGTTACCGACCAAAAACTCAGTTCAAATTCTTTTATTCTCACCGCACTAAAAGATATCAACCGGGATAAAATCAATGGTAAATTTTATTACACTTACGGAAAATATGCTTCATTAGAAGAAGCTGCAAATGCACAAAAAGAACTTGACGACAAAGGAATTAAAAATATCGTCATAGAAAAAGTACTGAAATAGACACTCTTTTGAGACATTTAAGAACACAGATATTTTTTAAAATTAATTTGTCGGATAAAAAAATAGTTATATCTTTGCACCCACAATTGAAGACGCACTATGGCAAATCATAAATCAGCATTAAAAAGAATCAGACAAAACGCAGTAAAAAGATTGCGAAACAGATACTATCACAAAACTGCAAGAACTGCAGTGAAAGTATTGAGAAATGAAGAAGACAAAAAAGTTGCAACTGAACAGTTGCCAAAAGTAATCTCTTTGTTGGATAAATTGGCAAAGAAAAATATTATCCACAAGAATAAAGCGGCAAACTTAAAAAGCAAATTAGCAAAATACGTTAATAAATTAGCGTAAACTATAATTGTCCGGCCCGTTCGTCTATCGGTTAGGACCTCAGATTTTCATTCTGGTAAGAGGGGTTCGATTCCCCTACGGGCTACGAAAGAGGAAGGATTGTTATTTTTGACAATCCTTTTTTCTTTTATCCTCATAAATCAATTTTTCTGGAAATATCGAACCGAGCATCTTATGCTTAACTTCAATCTCTGATTTCTCGCAATGCATTGGTAGATCTAGAAATATTCCGAAACTATAAAATATCCATAAAATCTTTCTCCTCAACATCAAGGTAAAATAACTTTATCTAGACACCGAAATTCGTGAACGAATAATATACTATTCAAGATAGTTTACAGAGATATTCTGTCTCTTAAATTATTTTGAGCCTAATTTTAAATAGGGCAGTTTCTAAAATAGAGAAAATGTATCTTCCATAAGGGCTTTCAGAACTGATTTTTCCTGTAAATTGAAAAATGATATTGCCATTGCTTCAATCTTTGGCAATCTCTGTTTAATTCATTCGTCTATTTAAAAAGTCATTTGTCTATTTCCTCTTTTTTCGCATAAGCATTTAAAATACATTCGCAAAATAAAACGATATAGATATGTTCAGCAAAATTATTTTAACAGCTTCCTCCATTGTTATTTCCGGGCTCGGAAGCATCTGCGCACAGCAAACAATTGCAGCTTCGGGCGGAAATGCAGCCGGAAGCAACGGAAGTTCTTCTTATACAGTCGGACAAATTGCGTATCACAGTTACAGTTCTTCAGCTGGTTCTGTGAATCAGGGAGTTCAGCAAGCATACGAAATTATGACACTTGCTGCTTCGGATACAAAAAGCATAGAAAAAAACATTACGCTTTATCCCAATCCCGTAAAAGATGTTTTGTTTGTAGATTTTAATCAGGAATCATACAGCAATGCATCTTATCAACTTTTTGATGTTCAGGGAAAAATCATTCGTGAAGGGAACCTAAATCAAAAAAAGAACGAGCTGGATTTGAGCATACTTCCTCAATCCGTTTATATCATTAGAATTATACAGGAAAACAAACAAGTAAAATCATTTAAAATCATTAAAAAATAATATTATTATGAAAAATTTAATTTTCCTATTTCTTCCACTGTTTATCACATTGGCATGTAGAAATGATGATAGAAACAATGCCGAGGAAGAAAATGCGCAACCGGGAACAGCAGCAATTACCCTCACTGCTTCCGGAGAGGCCTATAAAATAACAGGACCTTGCGGATGGGCAACTGTAGCGGGACAAAGGTATATTGGTGCAAACGATTCAGGAAATTCCTTAAAAACATTTTCCACCTATTTCAATATAGATGAATTGCCTGCAGTAACCACCTCTTATATTTTGGTAAAAGATATGAATGATACCGATCCTGCCCATATTTGGATGAATATTTCCGAAATACGCGGAGGTGGATTATTTGAATACACCTCAAACAATAGTTCAGGAATTCTTACACTAAAAGTTGAAGGAAAAAAAGTAACAGTAGATTTGTCGGGAATCGTATTGCAGCCGACTACAGGACCCAGCGGAGCTTTCACGAGTTTAAACACCGGAGCTTTCAGCCATCCCGGAACACTTTCAGGAAATTTAGTGTTTTACAAAGATTAAAATATTAGTACTTACATAAAGTTATATGACAATGAAATCGAAGATTTACAATCACAAAAATCATCTAAAAATGATTGTGAGCAAAAAATTATTATCTATCACAGCAATTTTTTTCGGAGCCATCATTTCTTTTGCACAAGTTCCCGAAAAAATGAATTATCAAGCCGTTATCAGAAATGCTTCCGGGCAATTATTACAAAATCAGAATGTCGCAGTAAGAGCAGGCATTCTGCAAGGTTCACCATCAGGAACCGTTGTGTATTCCGAAAGATTAACAGGAACGACTAATATCAACGGGGTTCTCTCTGCCGAAATCGGTTCGGGAACAGTTATTTCCGGGACGTTTAGCAGCATTAACTGGTCATCGGGAAATTACTGGCTGAAAACCGAAACCGACCCAACCGGAGGAACGAATTACACTATTGCCGGAACTTCGCAGTTATTAAGCGTTCCCTATGCAATGTACGCGAAAACTTCGGGAAGCGGAGGAAGCTCACCATGGACAACCAGCGGAAATAATATCTACAATTCCAATACCGGAAATGTGGGAATTGGAAATACCAGTCCTTCCGAAAAGCTGGACGTGAACGGAAAAACTAGAACCACTAATCTGCAGATGACCAACGGAGCAGGAACAGGGAAAGTTCTCGCTTCTGATGCCAACGGAAATGCGAGTTGGTCGCAGGTTATTCATAAAGATGTTCTTGGTATTACTCCGCTTGAGTTTAAATCGATAGATAATAACCAGAAATCAAGCACATTTATAACTTACTTTCCAGCTGCTGTAACCGGCGGATCTTTAAATGCAGCCGTGCATTTGCCTAATGGAGCTACCATCACGCAAATGGTCGTATATTTTGTAGATAATAATTATGTCAAAGACTATATATTAGGTTTTGGGCGACTTCCACAGGGAGTTCCGTTTTCCGAAACATTGATTTCTGTGACTACTTCGGGAGGAAATACCGCGGTTCAGTCTTATACGCTTAATCCTACCACTCCCATTGTAATTGATAATACAAATTATTTTTATTATTTCGGAATGAGCGGTGATTTTAGCGGAAATGACGGAATCGCCGGAGTAAAGATTACCTATTCCTATCCGGTGAATAACTAAACCAAAAATTACAAGGGTTTAAACATAAACCGTAATCCGTAAATCAACAATTCATAAATCTCAGCAAAATGAAAAAAATATTATCCATTACAGCAATATTTTTCGGAATAATGCTTGCTTTTGCGCAAGCCCCGGAAAAAATGAGTTACCAGGCAATTATCAGAAATGCTTCAGGGCAATTATTACAAAATCAGAATGTCGCAGTAAAAGCAAGCATTCTGCAAGGTTCACCATCAGGAACCGTTGTATATTCCGAAAGATTAACGGGAACTACCAATACTAACGGACTTCTTTCTGCCGAAATCGGAACGGGAACAGTGATCTCCGGAAATTTCAGCACCATCAACTGGTCTTCCGGAAATTATTACCTGAAAACGGAAACCGATCCGAACGGCGGAACAAATTATACGATTGCCGGAACTTCACAACTCTTGAGCGTTCCGTATGCGATGTATGCGAAAACTTCCGGAAGCTGCTCATCGTTAACATTGCCTTATGCTGGAACATCGTCTGCCGATCATATTATTCCGTTTAGGATAACAAATTCCAGTGCTACACTCAATCAGGCAGGTTTTTTTGAAAATACAAACCCTGCAAATTCAGCACCTGCTCTTATGGGAACCAATAATTCTACCGGAAGTTTCGGTGTCGGAGTGATGGGTCGTGCCAATTCCAATACCAACGGAAATGTGTCAATGGGAGTATCTGGGCAAATTATGGGAACGGGAGATGCGGGTGCGGGTATATATGGCTCTGCACAAAACGCTACCGGAGTTTACGGTATTACTTCTAACGGCAATGGCGTTAAAGGATATGCGTATGGAACGGGCACTGCCGGAGTTTTTCAATCTGAAAACACCGGTAAAGCATTATTAACTATTGGCCCTTTGCAATTTTACGGCAATGGTGCTGCCGCAGGAAAAGTTCTCACCGCTTCCGATGCAAGCGGAAATGCAACCTGGCAGGATTTGCCGGCAACATCACCGGTTTGGGCAACATCCGGCAATAATATTTATAATACCAACACCGAAAATGTGGGAATCGGGATAAATAATCCCTATTATCGCCTTACCGTAAAAGCCAAGCAGACTGGGTTTTCCGATGACGGTTACGGTATTATGCAGGAATCACCGAACGGAAGTGTAAAATTCGGAATAATGACCACCAATTACGGTGCCGCAGTTACCACCTTTTCTGACCACAATTTGTCCTTTATGACCAATGCAAGTGGTACCGGCGGAAGTGGAGATGCGATGACTTTGCAAAAAGGCACAGGAAATCTCGGCATCGGAATATCCACACCTAATTCTAAATTACAAGTCGCAGGATCTGTGGGTTTTCCAATAATTACTGTTCAGGATAATTATACCGCAACCGATAATGACTATACCATTCGTTTTGTTGCGACAAGCAACATCAACATTAACAAAACGATTACGCTGCCTGCAGCTTCGGGAAGAACGGGAAGAATCTATAAAATCTATGCAAAAATCCCTTTGTTTGATACAAATACAACCGGTAGCTATTCAACTTTAACAATCTCTGAAAATGGAACAGGAAAAAATATATTGTCTGATGAATTGGGAGTGACGGTAATGATGAACAGACATAATAGATTTTACGCTAATTATTTGGATGAATATATACAATTTTCATCTGTTACTGTGCAATCCGACGGAACAGCATGGAGAGTGATTGATGAGAATTACAGATATTTCAGAGATTATTGGAATACGCCATAATAAATCCTCAGAAGCCCATCGCGTAGTCCCCGAAATGGAAAAGGAGCCACAGTCCAAAGGGAAATACCTGCACGCCGAACAATGGGGCAAAGATAAATCACAAAGTATGAATGAAGTATTGAAGCCGCAAGAACCAAAAGAGATAGGCAGAGCAGAAAAATAATTCAAAAAAATTGCCTCCATATTTTCGGAGGCAATTTTATTAGATTTAAATCAAGTTAGCTGTCAGAGTTTTCTCAAAACTGAAAGCCAGACTAATTGGACAGTTTTCTTTCGCATCTTTTGCAATTTTCTGAAATTCGTCTTCAGAAATCCCTGATACTTTTGCGTTAAGAGTCAGTTCAGACAATGTCACTTTTCCATCCACAAAACTGATTTTACAATCTGTTTCAAGATTTTCCGGTGTAAATCCCGCTTCCGACAACAGAGCTGAAGTCTTCATTGTAAAACAGCCCGCGTGAGCCGCTGCCAGCAGCTCCTCCGGATTTGTACCGACTCCTTCCTCGAATCTGCTTTTGAAGGAATACTGCGTATCGTTCAAAACAGTACTCTGAGTCGTCAGAACACCGCTTCCTTCTTTTACTGTTCCTTTCCAGACCGCTTTTGCGCTTCTTTTCATAATTTTTATTTTTGGATTTATTTTTATATTGTCTTAATTCTTTGTTCTTCAATTTAGATTCAATCCCAATCTTCGGCAACAAATTTCATTGTCGAATTCCCTCCTGTTAAAGTTAAGAAATGACCATCGATTTTGTACCGGTTCATATTGGGCAAATCTTTTCCAAAAACGTATTCCAAATTCATTTTTCCATCACAGTACATCATTGTAGAGAGTCCTTTTGAAAATTTCACAGAGCCTCTGTTTTTAAATTCCGCAGAGAAAAGAATTCCGTTACAACCCATTTTAGCTCCGTATTGATTTCCATCGGATTTTTTAGTTAAATCCATATAAGCATTTAGATTTTTCAGTTCTTCTTTGGTGAAGTTTTTATACTCCGTCATCATCCATTTCCGGTGAATCTGCTGATTTTCGACATTTTTATCCACAGAAGAAGAACACGCAGCGAAAACAAAAAATCCCGTCAAAATCAGAAAAGAAAATTTTAAAAATTTCATGTTTTTAAATTTATTGTTCGCAAAACCCAAATTTCATACCACACTGAAAATTATCATTATATTTGATTTTAATTTTCAGAAAAAAAGGAATATAATGAAAAACCAAATTTTTGAAACCGAACGGCTTTTGCTAAGACCCATGTCTGTAGAAGATTCAGAATTTATTTATGAATTATACAATTCGCCTGAGTTTATAGAATTTATCGGCGATAGAAACATTCGTACCATTGAAGATGCGGAAAACTATATCAAAAACAAGTTTCTTCCGCAGTTTGAAAAACTCGGTTACGGAAATTATTTAATCATCAGAAAATCAGACAACAAAAAAATCGGAGGAGTTGGGATTTTTGAGCGAGAAGGTTTAGAAATTCAGGACATCGGGTTTTCTTTTCTCAGCAAATTTCAGGGGAAAGGATATGGTTTTGAAGCAGCATCAAAACTCATGGAAATCGGGTTTTCTCGATTTGGTTTAATCAAAATTTCCGCCATCACTACAAAAACAAATATTGCTTCCCAAAAACTCATCGAAAAACTGGGACTGAAATATACAAAACCCGTCTCTCTCCCAAATGATGATGATGAATTGCTGTATTATGAAACGGTTTAAATGATAGAGATATTGAAAATCAAACTTTTATACAATATTCAGATAATTTCATAGTTATTAAAAAATACCGTAAAATTTTAATAAAAATTTAACCAAAATTAGTTGTTTTCTCATTTTAGGAACGGTTCTAAATTTATATCTTTGTACACTTTAAAAAAATCAGCAGAAAAATGGG
>CAZHFE010000028.1:0-22477 GCA_964532055.1 uncultured Kaistella sp.
AAATCTCACGCACCATAAAAATTTATCTATTCTCATAATTTATTTATACTTTTGCTGAATCAAAAAATTATAGCGCAATATTAATTATAATATTAAATATGAAAAAAACAATCTTATTCCTTGCATTGGCTTCAGTTGCATTGGTTTCGTGTAGAGAAGATGACGCTGAAACTGAAGAACCTGAAGTAAGCATTGAAACCCAAAATTCTTATGACGACCAAGCTATAAAGAATTATTTGGAAACCCACTATTTAGATGAGAGAGGAAATTTAAAGGATTTTGTAGAAGGTGATTCGGTAAATGTGAAGCTTGTTGATTTGAGCCCGGTTACGCTTCCTTCTGGAGTTGTTTATATTATGAAACCGGGAGCACAACCAGATCCAGGTACGGAAATCGGGTCGAATGATGTTTTAAGAATGATGTGTATAGCAACGACTTATGTTGCACTGAATGGTGATAATAAATTAACTTTTCAATCGCCGTCTGCTTTTAAGAACACTATTTCTAACGGTACGATGGATGTGGATCCTGCGTATTATTATGTGAAAAACTCTGTTGTAAAAACATTTAATGAAAGATACGAAACGAGCTATGATCATTCTTTTTTTGAGATTGAAGGATTCCGTGAAGCGTTGCAAAAATTCAAAGCATTTAATATTCCCGATGAAGATAATTATAAATTGCAGGGTGTGATTATTGTTCCGTCTCGTGCAGCATTTGCGAGAGATGTGCATTATAACTATACCGGTATCTCGTTTAGAAATAGAAGTTTCATTTTTAATTTTCAGGTGTATAAATCTGCAACAAGAGGACCCGATGAAGATTAAGGAACATTATACTATCAAAAAACAAAAAAATCTCGCAATAGCGAGATTTTTTTTGATGCTTTAACTGTAAATTTCGCGAAGTATTTCCAATGAATCCGGTGTACGGAAATCGCTGAAATGAACTTGATAATAAATCATAACCGAATCGGTAAATCGTTTTCTTTCGATTCTTTTCAACTGTATTTTATACGGATTTTCTGTAGATAGAAATTGTTTCCAAATTAGGGAAAGTTCGTCATTAAAAAAAGGGTGTACTTCTTTATTGGTAAAAATCCCCGTTTGCGGATTGAGAAACTCAGAATCACCGACAAGCGGAGCAACTCCCGAAATCTGCAAAAATCTCACGATAAACGAAATATAGGCATCTTGGTTTCCGGTAGAAATTTCTTGTCTTACTTTCAGAATTTCATTAAATAGAGTAGGGTTTTCATTTTCTCTTTTTAACATTTGATCTAAAAAATCGGCGAGAAAAAACAAAATGGTTCTCAATTTCAAATCACCGAAATCATCTTCACTATGCAGGTTTTCGATTTTTGATACGGTTGCAATTGCTTTTGAATTGCTGCGGTGAAGCGTGACGCTCAGTAAGTTGAGCGGAGTGAGATAGGGTTTTTTCCTGTTTCGGGGCGAGTAAATTCCTTTTACAAAAAAACTCTGAAATCCTGATTCCCGGGTAAAGCAATGCAGCACCGCGTCGAAATCGCCGTATTTGTAATAAGAAAGCAAGAAGCATTTTTGTATAATCATCAATTCACCACCGCAATTTTTGCAGTAGCTTTATCGGTTGCATCGGCGTTGGTCATCAAGACGAAATAAATTCCTGAAGCTACGCGTACTCCTCTATGATTATTGAGATTCCACTCATAATAGCCGCCTCTTGCAACTGCTTGATGTACTAAGTTTCCTGCTGCATCAGTAATTCTGATGTTGGTTTTCTGCGCTAAACCTCTGATTTTTACATTGCCTTTATAATTAGCATAGACCACAGGATTAGGATAAACCAGCACATCGCCGAAGTTTTCGGTTACATCTAAAACATCTCCCTGATAAACTACAATACCGTCAAAACTTGAAAAATAAACCTTTCCTGTTTTGTTGTCAACTTTTACATCAGTTATACTATTTGTAGGCAATGGAGAGTTTTCTTTGGTAAAATGCTGAATGGTGTTCTGTGCGTCTGCACTCAGATAGAAAACGCCTCCTCCGTCTATGGAAACCCATTTTTGATTTCCGCTGTCTGATTCTATTTGCAAAACCGAACTGTCTCTAAACAATTCTTCACCTAAACCATTTTCTTCGATGACGATGGGTTCTACAGTGGGTGTGTTTTTTATTTCGCTTACTGCTGAATGTAAAATTCTCAATCCATTATCTGTTCCAATCCAGCCGTCTCCGGATTTATCAATGATGAAACTTATAGAACCTTCCATATTACTCGGAAATCCTTGATCTTTTACGATGACATAGGTTTCGTCATCTGAAATCGTTTGCGAATTTTTATAATTTACTGCAATGAAATTATTGTTTCTTGGTGATGGAATCCAAAGGTAACCGTCTGAATAAAAGGGTTTTTGAACTGCTGAACCTGCCAACAGATTTTTGGTGCTAAAATTATCTGCTGTGGGGTTGTAAACAGCATATCCGTTACTCGCAGATACATTATCTTCAGAATAAAAACTAAAAGTTGCAAAAAGCAGATTATCGGCATAAATGAGTCCGACTGGTCGATTCAAATAAATATTGTTTCCAAAGGAATAAAACTTAACCAAATCAAAATCTTTGCTTGTGGCATTGTATTTCATTTTATAAATACCTTGACCAACATTTAGGGTATAATTGGTAAAGAAAACCTCAGTTTTATCGTTCGGGTTTTGCACAGCATCTAAAACATTAAAGATTGTGCTACTGTTTTTGAAAATACTTGGGTAAATCCATTCTGTTCCGTTAAAATAATAGAACCCGAGATTTTTGGGATTTGGTGCGGCAGTATTAAATCGACTTTCACGGTTTCCTGTAGATACCAAAATATCATTGTTTAAAATACTTACTTTGTAAGAATAATTATCATAAGGTCCGTTTGGGAGCAAAAAATTTCCCGGTTGGTCAATCATTCCTGCATTCGTAGAACCGGCATAAATTTTCGAGCCATAAAATATACCTGTGTTCAGATTTTCTGATCTGTTCATTTGTGTTACCTGAGTTCCGGATAAATTATAAATCAAAACATCATGCAAATCGGTTACTACAATATTCTGTGGAGTAATCACAACGTCTTTCACCTGTGTGAAAGATCTCGGGATGCTGTTAAAAGTTACGCCGTTTCCATAGAACACCGTACCGTTATTAGAATAAGCAATGGTAGAACCCGACAAAGCAATTTGAGTAAAAGTACCAGAATTTATTGTATTCCACGTGCTGAAAATAGGAAAGGTAACATTCATTTCGTGTGAGAGAAGTCCTTTTGTAGTTACCGAATATACCTTATTGTCTTTCAGTATGGCTTCATTTGAAGCGACAAACTGCCCCGAATCTGTGAAAAAACAAGAGTCTGCGAATTCCTTGCGGTCTAATCTGAAAATCGAAACACCATAACCCACAGAAATTACCGCCAGATTTCCCGTAATGGAAATATGGTTAATTTTTTTGTTTCCCATATATCCTGTTGCAATTGGTATATCTACAACATAAGTAATTCCGTCGGGAGTAATCACATCTAATGCGCCGCTTTTGTAACCAACCAAACCGATTTTTGTTTCAGGATTATAATCAAATGCAGAAATTTTCACTTCATGCAGTCCGCTTGTTTTAGACAATTTGGTAATTTCTCCGGTTGCAGGCGTGTAATAAAAAATACCGTTTTCGGTTGCTGCAATCAGTTTTCCGTTGTCTTCACGAATTGCCAGAATATTGTTATAAGAAAACAAATCCGTCCATCTATTGGAAGAAATTACCTGTGCAGAAATATTCAGCGACCATATCAAAAGTAAGACCTGTACTATTTTTTTCATCTTTATTTTAAACTAAGATTTTATCATTTATAACCTGATTGTTCCACGAAATATTTTTCACATTTTTATTTTTATCGAAATAAAAATCTATTCTCCCCAAAAGTAATCCTGCCCAACCAACTTGGTTTACGAGAACATTCTTTCCTTTGCTGTTTTGGAAAGTTTGCGGTTCGGGTAAAAAGGTATGAGTGTGACCACCGAGAATGATGTCGATTCCGTCGGTTTGCGTGGCTAAGATTTTATCGGAAATTTTTTGAGAATTGTCTTTGTATTCATAACCGATGTGTGAAAGACAAATTACCAAATCACATTTTTTTTCGTTTCTCAAAAACGCTGAATAATGTTGTGCAATTTCTACAGGATTTTGATAAACCGTTTCGGCGTAACTTTTTTTGCCGACCAATCCTTCCAATTCTATTCCCACACCAAAAATTCCTACCTTGATACCATTTTTGTTAAAAATTTTATACGGAACAGTAAGTCCGTCGAGAATGGTATTTTTAAAATCATAATTCGAGCAAATGAATGGGAATTTCGCATTCGGTTGCACTTTTTTGAATCCTTCCAAACCATTGTCGAAATCGTGATTTCCCATTGTAGAAGCATCATAACCCATCATCGACATCAGTTTAAATTCCAACTCGCCGCCGAAAAAATTAAAATACGGTGTTCCCTGAAAAGTATCTCCCGAATCGAGCAACAGAACATTACTTTCCTGCTGTCTTATCTTCTGAATCAGAGCAGCTCTTCTTGCAAAACCACCTTCATTAGGGTTTTTGCTGTAACTTGAATCAAACGGCTCTATTCTGCTGTGTTGGTCATTGGTATGAAGAATCGTGAGTTTGTATTCTGAAGTCTGTGATAGAAAATTCAGGTTTTCTGCCATTAAAAAATTCGGGACTAAAGTCATTGCTAAAGTTCCGCCACCAATCGTTTTCAGGAAGTGTTTTCTGTTCATTTTTATTTGGCGTTAAATTTTAAACGGACATCTTTCGGTGCGGTAATTTCAGGGCTTTGCTTAAATTTTTCTACATACAAATCTCTGAGTTTAATCCCTGTAGAAATCATTTCGCCTTTCCCGAAATACGTCATATTATCGCCTCCCAAAGCAAGATAATCAGAAGTTGCAATATAATAAAATTTATCTACTTCCGGAGATTTTCCGTTGATTAGTGCTTTGATAATTTTTCCGTTTTCGGTTTCGATGTATAAACGGGAAACAGGATTGTTTTTCTGCGTTTTCAGATAATAATCAAAAAGTCCTTGCAAATCTGTACCTTTCATTTTTATGACAACCAACTCATTTTCAAACGGCATTACTTCATAAATATTTTTCACGAGAATATCACCTTTCCCAATCGTAGAACGGATTCCGCCAATATTGATAACCGCTGCATCAATTCCGTTGATTCCGTTTTTTTTCGCCCAATCTTCCGCTCCTTCCAAAGTATAATCAGACAAAAGATTTCCTAGATTACTGTTATCACTTTGTTTATTCAAATCAACAGAAGTGTGGGAGATTTTGGTGTTCATCTCAACTTCTATTGCTTTTTTGTATGGTTTGATGATTTTTTTGAAATCTTCACTTTCCGGTAAATTTTCTGCAATAGAAATATTTTTCTCCGGCTTTATTTCAGCAATATTCAATGGCGTTCTGCACGAAGAAAGCACTAAAAAAGCCAAGCCGAAAATAAGGAATCTGTTTCTCATCGAGATATAATCTTGAATTGCAAATATAAAGATATGAATACAAAGTTGTCATTTTTTTTCGCAAATTCTCACATTTATTTTCGTATTTTTGGAACATTAATTTTAATGAATATGAGCAATTTAAAAGGAGTTGGTGTCGCTCTGATTACACCTTTCAATGAAGATTTATCCGTAGATTTCAATGCTTTGACAAAGTTGATAGATTTCAACATTTCAAACGGAACAAATTATTTGGTCGTTTTAGGAACTACCGCAGAAACTGCGACGCTTTCTTCCGAAGAAAAAGAACAAGTTGTCAATCATATTATTAAAATCAACAATAACCGTGTTCCTTTGGTTTTGGGAATTGGCGGAAACAACACAATGGAAGTGAAAAAGCAAATCGAAGAAACCGATTTATCGGCTTTTACTGCAGTACTTTCCGTTTCGCCGTATTACAACAAACCCAATCAGGAAGGGCTTTATCAGCACTACAAAGTTTTGGCTTCCACAGGAAAAAACATTATCATTTACAACGTACCGTCCAGAACGGGGCAAAATATAGAAGCAGTAACAACTTTGCGATTGGCAAAAGATTTCCCGAATCTCATTATGATTAAAGAAGCCGCACCGAACATTCTGCAATATTTCGATATCATCAGACAAAAACCTGCAAACTTTAATTTGGTTTCGGGCGATGACGAATTTACGCTTCCCATAACTTTAGCCGGTGGAAACGGTGTGATTTCCGTGATTGGACAAGCGTATCCGAAAGAGTTTTCCGAAATGGTGCAACTCGCTTTCGAGGGAAAAGTAAAAGAAGCATACGAAATCCACAACAGATTGATAGAAATTACGCGTCTGATTTTTGCAGAGGGAAATCCTTGCGGAATCAAAACCGTTTTAGCAGAAATGGGAATCATCAAAAATTATCTTCGACTTCCGTTGGTGGCAGCAAGCGTTGGTTTGCAAGAGAAAATAAAAACGGAAATGAAGAATATTTAGAAGTTAATTATCAATAAATTTCTTTTTTTAAATTTTCAAAATACTTTGCGCATTTTGCAAGATGCGTTCCGTACCACGAAAATGCTTCACCGTCCACTAAAATAATTTTCGGTTCGGGGAGTTCTTTTTGAAGTTCGTCGATATGTTTTTGGCGGAACGGAAACGGTTCCGAAGAAAGAAAAATACAATCCGCCGCTCTCATTTTTTCAACGGAAATTTCAGGGTATCTTTTTTCGTTTTTAAAAACATTTTCAAAACCGAGTTTTTCCAAAACCGAGTGAATAAAAGTATCTGAACCAATCGTCATATAAGGATTTTTCCAAATCAGGTAACAGGTTTTTTTTCTTCGGATATTTTTAATGAAATTAAAAATATCTGAAATTTTCCGGTTAAAATCTTCCGCAGTTTTTTCTTTATTTAAAAGCGTTCCAAGTTCAGAGAGAAAATTTTCATTATCCTGCAAAGTTTCAATATCCGTAATCCAAACACGGAAATCTTTCATCAGTTCTTCTATCTGTTCCTTTACGTTTTCTTCTTTGTTGGCGATGATTAAGTCGGGATTCAGTTTTCGGATTTTGTCTAAATGCAGATTTTTTGTTCCTCCGATGATTGCTGTGTTTTTCACTAAATTTTCGGGGTGAATGCAGAATTTCGTTCTCCCGATAATCTCGGAATTACCCAGTCCGAAATCGAAAAGAGTTTCTGTAATACTCGGAACAAGGGAAATAATCTTCATTTTTTTGAACGAAATCTATTTACTAATAGATAATTAGTATGTTATTTTTTACCATTAAGTTCATTAAGGATTTTCTTAATACCTTAATGGTTGATAGTTGAGGTACTTATCAAAAATTAATAATGTTTTACAACAATTTCCCCGAAAGGAAAATTCCTGCAACACTGAAATAAATAATCAATCCGGTAACATCAACCAAAGTTGCCACAAAAGGAGCGGAAGATGCAGCCGGATCGAGATTTAGTTTTTTCAAAATAAACGGAACCATAGAACCGGAAAGCGTTCCCCACAAAACAATGAGCATCAGAGAAAATGCAATGCTCAAACCTATAAAAAACCAGTGTTCACCGTAATCGAAAAAACCTGCTTCCTGCCAAATCATAATTCTGAAAAAGCCGATAATTCCCAAAATTCCGCCGAGAAACAATCCGGTAAAAATCTCTTTCCGCATCACATACCACCAATCTTTCAGCGTGATTTCCTGCAACGCCATTGCACGGATAATCAGCGTTGCTGCCTGTGAACCGGTATTTCCGCCGCTGGAAATAATAAGCGGAACGAAAAGTGCGAGAACCACCGCTTTCTGTATTTCGTCCTCGAAATATCCCATTGCGGAAGCAGTGAGCATTTCCGATAAAAATAAGATAACCAGCCAGAATCCTCTTTTTTTCACCATTTCCATCATCGAGGTTTGTGTGTAGGGAACATCGAGTGCTTCCAAACCTCCGAATTTCTGAATGTCTTCTGTATTTTGTTCCTCAATTTGGTCAATAATATCGTCTATCGTTACAATCCCTACCAAAACTCCGGATTCGGTAACAATCGGTAAAGCAGCGCGGTCATATTTTTCAAAATACGTTACAGCGTCTTCTTTAGAAGTCGTTGTAGTAATTGCTACGAAATGATTGTCGGTAATTTCGGAAATCAAAGTATCTTCTTCCGCCAAAAGCAAAGAACCGATAGCAATGTCATCTATCAAACGATTTCTTTCATCTACCACATATAAATGATTCATCGTTTCTACTTTTTTGCCCACCTTTTTTATCTGCTGAAAACATCTTTTTACCGTCCATTCTTTTCTGATTTGTATGTAATAAGGCGTCATCAAACGAGCAATTGAATTGGAGTGATAACCGAGAAGTTTCAGTGCGATTCTTCTTTCCTGCGGATTGAGATGATTGATTGAATATTTGATGAGTTCATCGGGGAAATCCTCAAACAGGGCGGTTCTGTCATCGGGAGTCATTGCGTTCAGAATCTCTGAAACTTCTTCGCTGCCGATACTTCTAATCGTTTCTTCCTGAAAATCAGGGTCGAGATGAGAAAAAACTTCTGCTTTGTACTGTTTCGGAACTTTCAGAAATGCCAGAAGCCGCTCATCTGCGTGAAGTTCACTAAGCGTTTCTGCAATATCTGCTGGATTGAAAATAAGTTCCTGATTTTCCACAACGGTATTTTTGGTGTGGTGCAAAAATAGTTCAAAAACTTAAAAATTCCGAATATCAAGACAATATTTAAAGTTTTCTTAAATTTCAACGGGTTCTACAAAATCTTTGCGGAGTTTTCGTACTTTTTTCAAGAGGTTTTTAATTGCACCATTAGTTCCTGTGATAATGAAATTTTCTGCCGAGCCGAGCAATCGCGCATTTTTTTTGTAGGTATCATAATGTGTTTCGGTAAGGTAATTACCATCGGCATTATAAAATTTCAAACTTACCACGACCTGATTGGAAAAAATGTATTTGCCGATACCGACTTTAAAATATTTCACTTTCGGCACTATTGCAAAATGGGCATTATTGTTTTCGCAGGATTCTTGTATCAATTCTTTGCTCACGTCATCATATGGAATCTGCATATCGACACGCAATATTTTGTAGTTTCTATAATGACCGATTCTGTCTGAAACCGCCGAATAAAAAGCAGAGTATGTCGGTTCTTTTATTTCGTCAATATCCGGAAAAACTTCGGGATTAAAATAAATGACTTTCTGAATTTTTAACTCCCTATGTGAAATACCGTTTTGCGTGTTGACCGAATGACAACCGGTTAAGACAAAAAGTGAGGCAAAAGTAAAAAGGTAAAGAATCTTCATGACTAAGTTTGCTGCAAAAGTACTGACATTCAATGGATTTACAAAAGAAATTTTAAGATTTTTTTAACATTTTTTGTTTTTATAGTGTTTTTTTCAATTCTAATGTAATATTCTTGTTTGAAAGCCCACCGAAAAAAGTAAAATTGACGATATTTCTGAAAATAAATGCGAAAACAAAAAAAATAAAACGGATCAATTATTAAAAAATATTAATTAGGAATTATTAGTATAAAATTTTGTAATTTTGCACAGCAGTATATTCTGCTAAAAAATAGATGAAAGAATTTATGCCGAACCAAAAGATATTATATGTTACTACAGAGATGTATCCTTATCAGGAAGACAGCAATATGGCAACAATGGTGAGTAAAATGGCTCTGAAAATGCACCAAGAAGGAAATGATGTGCGGGTTTTTATGCCTCGATTCGGGCAGATTAGCGAGAGAAAATTTCAGCTTCACGAGGTGATTCGGCTTTCCGGAATGAATATCATCATCAATGATTTAGATCAGCCGCTGATTATAAAAGTAGCATCTTTACCTGGTGAAAGACTACAGGTTTATTTTATTGATAATGAAGAATATTTCAAGAGAAAACAATTCTACCGCGATGATGAAGGAAAACCATTTGAGGATAATGACGAACGTGCGATTTTCTTTGCAAGAGGTGTAATAGAAACCATCAAAAAACTCAACTGGGTTCCAGATGTGATTCACCTTAATGGTTGGATGTCTTCTTTTATCCCGGTTTATCTCAGTACATTTTATAAGAACGATTTTTATTTTAAAGATTCAAAAATCATTCTCTCTGTGTATAACGAGCAAGATGAGCAATTACCCGATTCTATCGAAAAAAAATTGGAGTTCGACAATATTACTTCTCTAAAAGCGTTTAAGAAACCAAGTTCCCAGAAATTTGTTATCGAAAGTATGGATTTGGTTGATGCAGTGGTAAAAGGAGATGAATTTTTGCAGGAAAATCTTGATAAAGCATTTGTAAAAACCAAAACTTCAAAATATGAATACGTTTCTGCGGATTCTATTGAGAAACTATACTAAAAATCAATTCACTTTAATGATAAGAACTATTAAGAAAATATTTAATATTGCTGCAAGTTTGGCAATAGTTGGCCTAGTTTTATGGAATTGCGAACCAGAAGCAGACGCGCTTGGTTCTCAATTTTTTCAGAACGGTGCTGAAGGCACACAGATTCCATATCCGGTAATCGCTTATACCATCAATAATAATGACTCCATCAGAACAGATGCGGTTCGTTTGCAGAAAGCCACTTTGGGAGCTTTTTCAGAACCGGTATTCGGTTTACAGAAATGTGCGTATGTTACACAAGTCCGCATGTCGAGTTATGCACCAGATTTCGGAACCAACCCTGTTTTGGATTCTGTGGTTTTAGCCATAAAACCAGATTATCCGAGTGATTCTGTAACCACAACTACCAATGAGTCTTATATCTATCCCGACGGAGATGTTCCCTCACAAAAAGTAGTCAACACCTATCCGATTACCAAATACGGAAAAACAAAAATCGGCGGCAATACCAAATTCAATATCAAGATTCACCGAGTAACCGATTTCTTGGGAACAAATAACGATAAATATTATTCTAATAAAAGTGTAGCCACAAGTGATTTGCTTGGGAGCGAAACATTTGGGGGCAATATTTCATCAATTACGGTTACAAGAAAATCAGACAATACCAATATTTTTGAACGCGACGCAGCAATCAGAATCAAACTCGACAGTACTTTTTTTCAGAATAACATACTGAAAAAATCAAAAGACCCCGAATTGGCAGATGCAGCTTCTTTTATAAGATATTTCAGAGGGTTAAGAATTTCTGTAGATGAAAATGACGGCTATCTATTCAATTTTGATCCCAATGCAATTACCATCACGCTTTATTATAAGAAAGAGATTACGGCCAACGGAGAAACTACAAAGGAAAAAGAAACCTTTGAAATGAATTTGGGTTCAAGTAATGTACACTTCAATCAAATTCTGAATAACAGAATCGGGTCATCTATAGAAACACTTCCGGCGGTAGATACTATTTCGCTTTCAGGTGCGCCTCGTTTGTATGCTCAAGGAATGGGCGGTCCCGGAATTGGTTTCAAAATTCCCGAAACAACCATTGCTGCAATTAAAGACAAATACAAGAACGAAAAAATAGGAATAATTTCTGCTAAATTAAGAATCTACACCGATCCTGCTGTATGGTCAAACAAATATCAAAAACCACAGTATTTTACGGTGTTTCAGAGAAGAATTAAATCAGATCATTCTTTTGAAAATCTCAATAGTTTTCTTGAAGACATGTCTGCTTTAGCGTACTCAGGATATGCATTGGTAAAACCTTATCGTTTAGATGAATCACAAGCGTACTATGATATTGGGATTACCCAAACCTTCAAAAATATTATAGAAAAAGAAGCAAAATCAAGACACTTTGCAATAAATGTAGGAAATTATACGGTTGATACTAGTGGAAATCTTGTTGGATGGCAATATCCAGCATTGGCTCAGAGTTTTAACACTAGAGCTTATACCCCAAATCGTGCAGTATTCATAGGATCTGATCCTGCAGATGAAAAAGGAGCGAGGTTGATTCTTACCTACGGAAAAAAATAATTTTAAAAATTAATACCTAAAAATATATGTGCGGAATTGTAGGATATACAGGATTTCAAGATGCTTACGAAGTCGTAATCAATGGACTTCGAAGATTGGAGTATAGAGGTTATGACAGTGCCGGAATTGTTTTAGATGAAACAAACGGCTATTTTGAAGTTGCCAAAACCAAAGGAAAAGTAGATGACTTGGTTGCAATTTCCGGAAATATGAAAGGAAAAGCACACGTCGGAATGGGACATACAAGATGGGCAACTCACGGAGTTCCGAGCGACAGAAACTCTCATCCGCATGTTTCCAATAATGGCAAAATCGCATTGGTACATAATGGTATCATCGAAAATTATGATACACTGAAAACAATGTTGCTCGGTAAAGGATACACTTTTCAGTCGGAAACCGATACGGAAGTTCTGGTGAATCTGATAGAATATTTTATGGAAATCAAACCAGAGATTGATTTCCCAACCGCAGTAAGATATGCACTGAATGAAGTATATGGAGCATATGCAATTACCGTAATGCACGATGATTTTCCGGGAATTTTGGTTGTGGGCAGATTAGGTTCTCCACTGGCAATCGGTTTGGGTGAAAACGAATATTTCATCGCATCTGATGCTTCGCCTTTTGTGGAATTTACAAAAGAAGCCGTATATCTGGAAGAAGGACACATGGCAACAATATCTCTGGAAAACGGAGTTGACATCAGAACCATACAGGATAACGAAAAAATAATTCCAGAAGTTCAGGAACTTAAACTGAATCTGGAACAAATTGAAAAAGGTGGGTACGAGCATTTTATGCTGAAAGAAATTTTCGAGCAGCCAAAATCCATTCATGATACTTTGAGAGGTAGATTGCTGGTTGAAGAAGGCATCATCAAAATGGCAGGAATTTGGGATCACCTCGAAAAACTCAATAATGCAGATAGAATCATCATCATTGCTTGCGGAACTTCTTGGCATGCAGGATTAATCGGTGAATATCTGATTGAGGAATTTGCAAGAATACCTGTTGAGGTAGAATATGCATCAGAATTCAGATACAGAAATCCGATTATTACGAATAAAGATGTGGTGATTGCCATCTCCCAATCCGGGGAAACCGCCGATACAATGGCTGCCTTGAAACTGGCAAAAGAAAAGGGTGCTTTCATCTACGGAATTTGCAATGTGGTAGATTCTTCCATTGCGAGAATTACAGATGCTGGTTCTTATACACACGCAGGTCCGGAAATCGGAGTAGCTTCCACAAAAGCATTTACCGCGCAACTTACCATTTTATCTTTAATTGCGTTTAAACTAGGTAAGCATAACGGAAATCTCGGCAATCAGGAGTTTATGAAGCTGATTACCGAACTCGATAATCTTCCGAAAAAAGTAGAAGAAGTTTTAAGCACTACGCACGAAATCACAAAAGAAATTGCAAGACAATTTGTAGATGCACAGAATTTCCTTTATTTAGGAAGAGGTTATAATTTTCCAGCTGCTTTGGAAGGAGCATTGAAACTGAAAGAAATTTCTTACATTCATGCAGAAGGTTATCCTGCAGCAGAAATGAAACACGGTCCTATTGCACTGATTGATGAAAACATGCCGATTGTGATCATCGCGCCGAAACAAGGTCATTATGACAAAATCGTGAGCAATGTGCAGGAAATCAAAGCTAGAAAGGGAAGAGTAATCGCTGTGGTGAACAAAGGCGACACACAAGTTGCATCTATGGCAGATTACGTCATTGAATTCCCGGAAACTTCAGAATGTTTTTCACCCATTGTAGCATCTATTCCGCTGCAATTATTGGCATATTATATAGCAGTGTTCAGAGGCTCAAATGTTGACCAGCCGAGAAACCTTGCCAAATCTGTAACCGTGGAATAATAAAAATCAAAAGAAGATAAAATATTATAATCATTTTTGCGTTTTGCAAAAAAAATCATAATTGTTTATCCAAAAAATTATATATTTACCGCTTAATTTCTAAAATCAACATGAAACGTATATTTCTTGTATTATTATCAGCAACAGTAATTATCTCGTGTTCCAAAGGAGGAGGCAGATCTGCAGGCAAACCCGGAGCAAAAAGCAAAGGAGAACTCATACCGAGCAATAAAGCTAAATCTTTTACCGCTGAAAGACCTTATGGAATGGTTGCTATTCCGGCAGGTTCTTATGTGATGGGTATGGCAGATATGGATTTCACCAATAATCCCGAAAAAGCAAACCTGAAAACTGTAACCGTTTCTTCTTTCTTTATGGATGAAACCGAGACGACCAATGCAGAATATCGCGAATTTATCAATTATGTAAGAGATTCAATTGCAAGAACTCTCTTGGCTGAAGCAGCAGGTGATGGTGGTTCTACAGGAAACGGTGGCTCAATCGGTGATTTTGCTTATGCTTCTAAAAAAGCAGGAGATACTAAAAATCCTTATCAAGAATATATGGATTCCCAAGGAGGCAGAGACGGCTATGACGAATCTAAAAAATTAGACTGGAACGTTGCTTTGAAATGGAGAACTTCTGATTATCCCGATGTGCAGTATGCAGAGGTTTTAGAATCTATGTATATTCCGGCGGCACAAAGAATCAATAATGAAAGATTGATTGATACCAAAAAACTTTTATATGCCTATACGTGGGAAGATATGGAATCTGCGGTGAAAAATAAATCCAGAAGTTCAAATTTCCTGAAAAAAGAAAGTATAGCCATATATCCCGATACAACCGTTTGGATTAAAGATTTTAATTATGCATACAATGAGCCTTTGTATGAAGGGTATTTTTGGCATACCGCTTACAAAAATTACCCAATCGTAGGAGTTACCTGGGATCAAGCAAGAGCATTTTGTAACTATAAAACTAAGAGAAAATCAGATTACAATCTATCTCTCAAAAAGAAAAAGCAAAAACCAATGGCGTTCCGTTTACCGACAGAAGCAGAGTGGGAGTATGCAGCAAAAGGCGGTAAAGAAAATGCAACTTATCCTTGGGGGGGACCATATCTGCAGGATGACAGAGGTTGTTATTTGGCAAACTTTAAACCGAAAAGAGGTAATTATATAGAAGACGATAAAAAAGGAAACTATACTTATACCGCACCGGTAAAGCAATTTCCGAAAAACGGATTCGGATTGTTTGATATGGCAGGAAATGTAGCAGAGTGGACAGAATCTCCTTACAGCAACTCCACATATCAATTTGCTTCAACTCTTAATCCATACCTTTCCAATCAAGCGTATAGAGACCCGAAAAAAACCATTCGCGGCGGTTCTTGGAAAGATGTTGGATATCTGTTAATGACCGGAGCAAGAGACTATGAATTCAAGGATTCTGCAAGAAGTTATATCGGTTTCAGAACCGTACAGGATATTCCGGAAGGAACAGCAAAACTCAAAAAAAGAACAAAATAAGAACAACAAACACACAAATCATAATTTAACTTAAAAAAAATCAAAGAACATGTTTAAAACAAAAGAAGCAATCTACAATTTTATCTATTCAATTGGAGCTGCAATCGTAATCTTAGGAGCTTTGTTTAAGCTTACCCACTTCAGTATTGGTTTCCTTACAGGAAATGTTACTTTAGCAATCGGTCTTATCACAGAAGCAATCATCTTTGTTATCTTTGCATTTGATGCACCAAAAAGTGAAGAATCTTATGCATGGGAAAATGTTTATCCGGAGCTATTAGACAAAAATGCATCACCTAACCCAAAACATTCTACATTAATGTCTGCTGAAGTAAAAGAACTAGAAACTTCATTATCTGAAAGATTAGACAAAATGCTTGCAGATGCAAAACTTGATGTAGGATTGTTCGAAAGATTAAGAACAGGAATCGACAAGTTCTCTCATTCTGTTGACCAAATTAATCAAACTGTAGATGTTACAGGTTCTACACAAAAATACAATGACCAACTTCTTTTAGCTTCAAGCCATTTAGAAAGCATGAATGCATTGTACTCACTGCAATTAGAGCATGGCAAAGAACAAGTAGAATACAGCAAAAAATATGTTGAAGATATGCAGAAATCTGCTGATCAATCAGTGAAATTCAATGAAGAATTATCAGGATTAACTTCTAACCTCAACAATCTTAACAGAGTTTACGGCGGTATGCTTAGCGCAATGAAATCATAATTTCCTAACCATTATTTAACGTTTAAAATTATTAACAAAATTTACTAAAATGGCACAAGGAAAACAGACACCTCGTCAGAAGATGATTAACCTGATGTATCTCGTCTTCATTGCTATGCTTGCAATGCAGATTGACCAGGAAATCATCAGATCATATAATGACACCAACCAAACGCTAACAGATACAAGAGGTTTGGTAGAATATAAAAATGATAAAATATTCAAAAAAACCTTAGAAGCTAAAGCAAATAATACTCCCGATACTTATGCGAAACCTTTGGCAGATTATCAAGCTTTAGAAGGTAAAACCAATGATTTGGTAAGTTTTATCGAAGGATTGAAAGCAAAACTGAAAACAGAATCCGGATATGACGGAAAAATAAGCGTTGATGACAATTTTACCGCTTTGAACAATACAGAGCCAGCGTCAAATATGTTTTTTAAAGGAAGCGAAACTGCACCCTCTAAAACTTCAGAAGATTTAAAAGTAAAAGTAGCAACTTTAAAATCATATATCACGCAAACTTTCGGTTCAACACCAGAAATGAAACCTATTATTGATAGAGCAAACAAAACCCTTAATACAGAATTTCCTAATAAAGAAACAAGAAACGGAAAAGATTGGTTGCAATATAAATTCTATGGTCAACCGCTTATCGCCGCACTTTCTAATCTTGAGGTTATTCAGTCGGAAGCAAGAAACATTCAATCTGATGTTTTGATGACCATGTTGCAAGAAAAAGTAGATGCAGATATTAAGTTTGATGCCTATCAAGCAATTGTTTCTGCACCGGCTACCGTAATTCAGGGGGAACCTGCAACAGCAACAGTTGCTATTGGTAATTACTCAAGCAATGTTCCGGGACTGTCTATGCCGGGATTAACCGTAGCAAACGGACAAGGAACGACAAACTTAAATACAAGTGCTTTAGGAGATCACAAATTTTCAGGTACTATTTCATTTACCGATGTTAACGGTAAAGTGAATACTCTACCTTATGACCATACCTATAAAGTAATTGCAGGAGCACAGGAATTGAAAGCACAAAGCGGGGCAATTGTAACTGCTGATAAAATGAACGTATTGTACAGAGGTTTACCAAACCCAGTTTCAGGTTCTATTTTAGGAGCAGATATGTCCGGTATTTCATTATCTGCGGCAGGAGCTTCAGTAACCGGAAGCGGTGGTAAGTGGACAGTAACTCCGGGTGGTGGAAACACCGTGAAACTTACTATTTCTGGTAAAGATCCTAAAGGAAAAGTAATTTCACAGGCATTTGATTTCAGAATCAAAAATATTCCGCCTCCTGTAGGACAAGTTCAGGGTGCTTCAGTGGTGTCAATGCCTGCAAGTTCAATCCCGAATCAAAAAGTTTCTGTTGTAATGCCAGATTTCGATTTCCCTGTAAGTTTCACTGTAAACAGTTTCATGTTTAAAGTACAAGGTAGAGCAGGAATGTTGGTTAATGGAAATTCTATGAACTCTGTGGAATCATTAACCAAGAATTTAAGATCGGGTGATATTGCGTATGTCTTTAACATTAATGCGACAGCAACAGGACTTGGCAATCAAACGTTGAAACAAATCCCGCCTGTTGTAATAAATGTACAATAATTGCGTTGTAAATTATATTATTAGTTATAAATTTTTAAAATGAAAAAATTCATTATCATAATCCTTACTTTGGGCTTTGTTTTTGTGGGTGCACAGACAAAGAAAAAACCAGCTAAGAAAAAAGGAAAAGCTAAGACAACAAAGGTTGCGACAAAAGTAGAAGCAGCAGCACCACCTGTGGTGGAAGTTGTTCCTGAACCTGTTGTCGTTCCGGACGAGCCAATTACTTCTATGTCTATCCTCAATGCAAAATCTCCTGAAACCTTCAGAAAATACAGAGATTTGGGATTGATTAAAAGAGGTGACTCACTGGTTTCTGTCAAAGTAGCCCCACTGAAATACGGTTTCATAGAAGACAAAGACGTCTTGAAAAGTATGGTGGTTTGGGAAATTATTGATATGAATGACAAGATTAATCAGCCGTTTTATCATAATGAAGACGGTATCGTATCTAAAAATAAATCTTTGTACCAAATACTTTTTGAAGCTGTGAATGACGGTAGAATCAAAGAAGTGTATGATGACGAGTTATTCAGCAAAAGATTGTCTCCCGATGCTATTCAGTCAAGAATCAAAAATGAGGTGATGAGTAATGCCGGAATTGACCGTTTGAATGAAGCAGGAAAACTGACCGACGAAGAGAAAAAAGAATTTATCAACGTTTACGAAACCAAAACGGAAAACGTAAAAGTTCTGAAAATCAAAGGGATGTGGTATATCGATAAAAGAGACAGTCAAATGAAATACCGTCTTTTAGGTATTGCAGCAATGGGACAAGATCCGTCAACAATGGGACAATTTGGTCCGGACGGACAACCATTGGCATCTAAAGATGAATTGATTGACCTTTTTTGGGTATATTATCCTGATGCAAGAGAAGTACTGGCAAATTCAATTGTCTTTAATAACAAAAACCTCTCTTCTGATCTTAGTTTTGATGACTTGCTCAATGCAAGAAGATTCTCAACCGTCATCTACAAAACAGACAACGGTTTAGGAAACGGCGTCATCAAAGATTATATTCCTAAAGATGCAGATGAGCAGCTTGAAGAAAGTGAAAGAATCAAAGCGCAGATTCTGCAAATGGAAAACGATATGTGGAATTACTAAATTTTTCATACGTAAATAACAAAAACCTGAGTATCTTTACTCAGGTTTTTATTTATACCCCAATTCAATTATTTTTTCAGACATGAAAAACAGTATAGATTATATTATTGTAGGAAACGGTTATGCAGCGTTATTTTTTGCTCACCGGCTTATCAGCAATCACCAATCTTTTCTCCTTTTTTCTGATGATCGAAGAAGCGCTTCTGAAGTTTCCGCAGGAATTATCAATCCCGTTGTACTGAAAAAATTCACCACTTTTTGGAAAGCACAGCAGCAAATTGATATGCTGAAAAAGACACTTTCAGAAATCGCGGTATATACCGGAAAAAATTATTGGATTGATGAAAATGTGCACCGTATTTTTCATGACCAAAATGAAAAAGAACTTTGGCTGAAAAAATCTGAAAATGAAGACTTAAAAACATTTTTAAATACAGATTTTGAAACAATAGCAGGAGTTAAAAATCCTTTTTCCACCGGAATTGTAAATCAATCTGCACGTCTTGATGTTGCTCCATTTTTTAATGACTTTAAAAATTACCTCTCAGAAAAAGGAAATCTGGTTCATGAAAAATTTGATTATTCAAAGCTGAAAAATAGTGCCTATAAAGACATAACATTTAGGAACATTGTTTTTTGTGAAGGAATGCAGGTAAAAGAAAATCCGTTTTTTTCTGAAGTTCCCGTTCAGCAAAACAAAGGTCATCATCTTAAAGTGCAACTGTTTAAACCACTTGCAAAAAAAATAACGCTTAAGAAAAAGCATTTTCTTTTTCCACTTGATGATGATTTGTATTATTACGGCGGAACTTATGACCGTGAACAGCATCACCAAGATATCGACGATTCGGCGGTAGAACAACTTGTCACCGGACTTTCAGAATTTTACTCTGGAGATTTTTCAGTGAAAGAAATAAGATTTGGTTTCAGGCCGACGGTAAAAGACAGGCGACCGATTCTCGGAAATCATAATGAACACTCAAATTATTTTGTTTTTAACGGTTTAGGAGCAAGGGGAATTCTTAACGGCTGTTTTTTTTCAAGCGAACTTTTTGAGCATATCGAAAACGGAAAACCACTCGATGAAGAAGTAAATTTAAAAAGATTTATGAAATAAAAAAATCTTTGAAAAAATCAAAGATTTTGCAGAGAGGAAGGGATTCGAACCCTCGATACAGTTACCCGTATACTACCTTTCCAGGGTAGCTCCTTCAACCACTCGGACACCTCTCTAATTGAGCGTTGCAAAAGTAACGTTTTTTCTTTTAAAAATGCGAACTACAATCGGGTATTTTTTCGGACTTATTGCGGTGTAACTTCTCCGCGCATGTTTTTCACGAAAAGTTCGGCAAAACTTCCGCTGTAATTCGGGTTGTCTAAAAGATGCATCGCTTTGGTAATAGCACTTTCTGAGGTGATGTCGTTTCCACTGATTGCACTGATTTCTCTGAAAATATTAGAATTAGAATATTTCCCGAAACTAATTCCACCCGAAACGCACTGCGAAATCACGATAATTTCCGTTCCATTGTCTCTTAAACTTTGCAGCGTTTTTTTTGTTTTCTCGGTATTGAAAATCGTACCCGAACCGAAAACCTGCAATACCAAAACTTTTACTTTCGGGATTTCGGAAAGATGTGTTAAATCCATTCCGGGAAAGATGCGCCAAAATAAAACATCTCGTGAAATATGGTCATCAACGGAAAATAAATCGCCGGTTTTTGGACGGAATAAAAAATCTTTTTCAACATTCAGATGAACGCCAGATTTTCCTAAAATTGGATAGTTCGGCGATTGATAAGCATCAAAATATTCTGCGGAATATTTCAGGGTGCGGTTTCCGCGCAGCAATTTGTACTCGAAATAAATGGCAACTTCCTGAACCACTGCTTCATCATTTTCGTACAAACTTGCATAATAAATGCTTGTTAAAAGATTCTCTTTCGCATCTGTTCTCAAATCGCCGATTGGTAATTGCGAACCGGTAAGAATCACAGGTTTTCGCAAGTTTTTTAGCATAAAACTCAAAGCAGATGCGGTATAAGACATTGTGTCTGTTCCGTGCAGAATCAAAAAACCGTCATATTTTTCATAATTTTTGCCGATGTAATTGGCGATGATTTTCCATTCTTCGGGACCCATGTCAGAAGAATCGAGCGGTTTTTTAAAAGGATGAACGGAAACTTCACATTCAATAAGTTTCATTTCCGGAATTTTCTTAAAAATATTTCCGAAATCAAAAGCACGAAGACTTCCCGATTCATAGTCTTTTTCCATTCCTATAGTTCCGCCGGTATAGATGAGAAGGACTTTTCTTTTCATAAGCGTAAAAATACGTTATTTTGCAATGATTTTAAAATTTTATGGAAAATCTGCAAACCGTTTTTGATTATCTGAAACAATTCCTTACCGAAGAACGACTCGGTAAAATTGAGCATTATGCAAAGGAAAGTTCAGATTTTGTGCTTCCGGTGATGGAAGATGTTTATCAGTTTCGCAATGCAGCTGCAATTGTGCGTTCTGTGGAAGCATGCGGATTTCATAAAATCGCGGCGATGGAAAGAGAGAATATTTTTAACCCGAATCTACGGGTAACAAAAGGTGCTGAAAATTGGGTAGAAGTAGAAAAACTGCCTCATTCTTTGGAGTCGCTACGTGAAATAAAGAAGCGAGGTTATAAAGTTTTGGCGGTTTCTCCGGAAAAAAATGCAACGCTGCTCCCTGATTATGAGATGAATGAACCGGTTGCATTGGTTTTCGGGACAGAACTTGAGGGTGTAACCGATGAAATTCTTGATTTTGCCGATGAAACTTTGGCAATCCCGATGTACGGCTTTACCAAGAGTTTTAATGTTTCGGTTGCTGCTGCAATTTGTATGTATGAACTGAAACAAAAACTCATGAAATCAAAGGCACTAACATACCAATTTATACTAAAAAAATAAATAGTAACTTCGCAACTTATGAGCGAACCAATATTTATTGACTTAGTAGATTATAATGGTAATGTTTTTAGTATAAACATTAAACATATTTTTGCAATATCAGAATCTCAACACCCTAAAGATAAAGATATGATTACTTCTGTATCTTATTATCATGTTCCTAATTGTAAAAATTGTGGAACCACAACTTTGAGAACTCCTGAAAGAAAAGAGTCTATTATGAAAAAAATCAAAGTTTTATCCTCAAAGGAAAATACTCCAAACTCTTTTTAGTTTCTTCTAATATAGTTTCTATTTCAAACTGATTACAATTATCCAATGTTTTTAAAATTTTGGATAGTTTTTTGTCTACTTTTTGTTTGTTGAATATTTTACTCATTTTGTTTTTATATTTTTGATTTTCTCTTTTTATATATTTATAGAAAATTTACAAATTATGGCTAAATCATGGTAAGCCTTGGACAAACGGTTCTATAGGCAATACTCTCTATAGGTATAATTGGGTTTATATTAGATAGATCTTCTGATTCTATTAGAAACAAGCAGCGTGTAAATATTTCTACTTTTTTTTATTTTACACTTAACCCCGCATTTTGCCAATACAACTTAAGTTTGCATAAAAATAGTAGAGATTAAAAATATTAACTGAAATATTCATT
>CAZHFE010000029.1:0-21626 GCA_964532055.1 uncultured Kaistella sp.
CAGTGGTCTGTACTACCGATTTGGCTTCTTCGTTCCTTTTGGTTCCTATGGTTTTTTGCCATTCTTCATCTCCGTTCTCATTAATCTTGATTAACCATAAATCTGAACCGCCGAAAGACTTTTCTTTCTTGTCACCGGATTGGTTGGAATAAGAAGTTCCTGCCAGTAAAAAGCCGCCTTCTTGCGTAGCGGTAGTTGCAGCGAGATAATCGTGCCGGTTTCCGGAAAAGTATTTTTCCCATACTTTCTGTCCTTGCTGGTTGAGCTTTAAAATATGATAATCGTAACCGTTATTGGCAGAAGATTGTCCTCCCATTGAAGGATTCTGGTTTTTTTGAATGGAACTCCCTGAAACGAGATACTGTCCGTCAATAGTCGCCACTAATCCCGACAAAAAATCCTGTGTGGAAGATGATACGTTCTTTTCCCACATCACTCTTTGCGAAAAAACAACAGCTGTGCCTGCTAAAAAAGCAAGGGAATAGATAATTTTTTTCATGGCTGGAGATTTGGTTTATAAGTTACTAAATTAATTATTTTTTCATATTATACAATATTTTATAATATTTTTTTGCATCAAACGATCCGGCAAAAATATAATTCTTATATTGTTAAAAAAAGGGTGAGATCACCCTTTTTTGAAATTTTGTAATGATTTAACTGGTCATGGTTTTTAAGAACAAAATATTCTTAATATATACTTCGGTTTTATCCTTTTTCAACCCATCAATAGAACTAACTAAATACCAAATTGAAACTCCCTTAAACAGATCCCCTAATAAAACTTACTCTTATCCTTCAATCAAAAGGTTAAATTTTTCTATAAGTAAATCCCTTAATTCTTCTTTTATGGTTAATAGTTGGTACTTATCTAATAGCTCATTGTACTTTTTTCTTAAATCATAATAGTAGCTAGAGGATTTATTATTTTTTATTCCCCGCCAAAAGGAAGAGCTTTTGCCTAATTCAATAGTATTTCTGTCTTTTTGTGGGATTTCTTGAGTAAAATCATCAACAATGTTGGCTTCATCAAATGTCTTTAAAAGGAAAATAAATAGTAATTTAAGGCAGTTTTTATTACAAATATCTTTAAATGTATGTATGCCAAATTTTTTCAACAATTTACTATCTATGATTTTTATTTCAAATCTCAAAATGTTATCAGGTAGCTTATAGTGCAGCCCTTTATCATAGATTTTCACCATATATTCACGCCTGTTGTATTGCTTATAATATCCTTGATTTTTAAATGTTTCTACTTGGCTGTAGTCATCAAAATTGAACATAATAAAATTATTTTCAAGCATCATTTTTGCATTCAAAGAGGGTTTGATATTCAATCCAAATTCTAAATTGGTTACTTTATAATCTTCAGTATTCTCACCAATTTCACTTTGCACCAATTCAAATGCATTTAAAATATTATTATAATTAAAATCTGTATAATTGTTATTTCCTAAACCATTTTTTATATTGAAAAATTTATGTATAGAATTTCTAATAATGCCTGCTTTTTCAGTAATTCTAACTTCAATATTCTCAAAATATCTCCGACAAGGATATCGCACTTCATGTGTAAAATAATTCACAGCACATATCGTATCAGAAAACTCAATCTTAAGTTTTGTTTCCAGATTTTCTTTTGTATTTGTATAAATTTTAATAAAATCTATCATCTTATTTTTATTTTAGTTTATAGACATAGCAATAGCACCCCATAGTCTTTTACTACGGCTAAATCAAGGTTAAAGATTAAATTAAATGGGGATTTGTGAAGATTTACAGATAGGTTTTATTATGCGCAATCTAAAACCAGACTGTAAAAAGAAAATTAGGAATTTAAAAGAGCCAAAATATTGGTTTTAGAGTAATATACTCTGTTGCCTATTTTGGTATTTTTCAATGTACCATCATTATTCCAGTGAAATAATGTGGTTAAACTTACATCTAAAAGCTTTGCAGTTTCTTCACGAGTATAAAACTCTTTTTCTTCTATTTGTGTAGGGATTACTTTTTCTAATTCTTCCCTAAAAAGTTTTTGAATAAATTGACCAAATGAATCTATATCGATTTGTGTCAATTGAATTGTTGAATTAATCATAATAATTTATATTTTGTTTTTATTATGATACAAATGTACAGTAGAGGTTTTTCTGACTTTCGGACTTTTTTTCCGATGAGAAATTAGGTATGAAAAATATTATTGAAATTATTTTCTCGTTGTTCAGAGCGTGATTTGTCAAGACTTCTAAATCCTGCATTTTTTACAAACTCTTCATAATCTTTTTCTGTGATAAGATTACTCTCATTCAACCAATCTATATATTTGAAATGAGTATGATTATGAATGAGTTCGTAGGATTTCAGTTTTTGGAAAAGAAAAGAATAGTCGATAAAAGCATTAATTATGTGCTTTCTAACATATTTAATAAATTTCTTATAAGTAGATTTCTCTTTGAATATTTTTTCCCATGAGATATTAGATTCATGTTTGGCTTTAACTTTTTCTTTTTTTTCTCTTTTTAAAATGAATTTATGTTCTTCTTTATATTCTTTATAGATAAAAGAAGATTTGTCTATATATTTTTTATGTCGCTCAACTATTCTCATTATAGACTTATTGAACAATACAGACATTTTTTTCATGTTTTCAGTATCAATATAAAAAATAACAGGATCTATAAGCGCAAGACGAGCAAACCCATACAATACAATCCTACTTTTTAACTGAGTCTTACAATGATTAAAGTGTTTTAAAATTTCATTATTAATAAAATTTTTAATTTCATCAACATTAGTTTTTGAATTATCCAATACGTGGTCTTCCAAATCTTGCTCTATTCTGGCTAATACAATATTAAAGTCATTAAATAAAATCTCAGAAAAATTATTTTTTTGCTCAATAAAATCACAATAATTGATGATTCTGATATTTTTGGCTTTTTCAGTTCCGTTAAAGGTATTAAAACCAATGACATGGAATGCTCCCTGCTTACTAATCATATCAACTTGCTCTTTTTCAATAGGTATAAGGTGTTCTTCGACGGTAATTTTATCAACAACATTCTGTTTTTCATCAAAAACCTTAATCGTTTTGCCCAGCATAAATTTTTCTAATGTATGCCTGTCATATATATTGATTTCTTGAAGACTGTTTCTAATCTCGTTTAATTTTCTCTGCATTGTATAATGATTTAATACCCTAAATTGCTAAAAACTTTGGCAGTAGATTTCGCTTTTTCCACTTCTGTTTTATTGATATAATTCAATAGTTGTCTCTCTGTTGTATGTCCTGTAAAGTTCAACAAATAAGCAGTTGGTATTTTTTCGTAAAAATTGGAAGCAAAACTTTTACGTCCTATATGGGAAGCTACTAATTCGTGTTTTGGAAATTCTCCAAAAATCTTTCGTGTAATTTTAGACTTTCCTTCCCTTTCAATAGTTGTCATTTTTCCGTTATAAGTCATTTCGTCAATACCTGCTATTTTACAAACTTCTTTGATATAAAGATTAAATTTTACATCTGATATTTTTCGGGGAAATTCTCCTTCTCTTTTATCTAAAATCTCTTGAACTTTTTTAAGTAAAGGAATTTGCATTCTGGCATTGGTCTTTTGTTGTGTAAATTCCAAGTATTTTTGACCTTCACTATCTTCCACAATCATAGAAGAAGTAAACCGTAAATAATCACTTACACGTTGTGCAGTATAACAAGCAATCAAAAGCCAATCTCTAGCATTATCCAAATAATCATGAGGCATATTGGTTTGCTCAATTTTATCAAGTTCTTTAAATGTTAAATAAATAGATTTAGGATCATTTTTTGTTGCTTTTTCAACTTCAAATCTCCAATCTTTAACGTGTTTATGAACTTCAATATCAAAAGATTCTGCTACATTACAAATCATCTTCAAAAACTTTAGATTTTTGTATGTATTTGAAATTTTGTAAACTTCATCTTGACAATACTTTTCAAAATCAATTCTGAAATTATTATCCAAATCTTTAAATTTTAAATTCCTAAAAGTCTTTTTGATTTTGCTTTTGTCATCAGTATATCGTTGCAACAACTGTTTGACTACATTTGCCTTTTTGATAGTGGATTCTGTAATACTTTCTTTTTTGAATTCAATATAAACATCTATAAAGTCAAGAACATCATCTGAATAACTTATTTTTTCAACTTTTACACTCCTAGGTTCTATAACAGATTTTAACCATTCTTTCAAATCTATTTCGGGTTTGTCTTCCATGTAGCTGAAAATAATATTAGCTTCTAACTGTGCTAAACGTGTATTAATGGTTTCAGTATCATCTTTATGCATTTTTTTAGATGGCATTTTACACTTTCCATCTTTCCATTCTTTTGGTTTACACCCCAAATATGGAACAGGAACACGGATGTCAATATCTTTGTCCCTAAATTTTGCCCAAATAGTGCTTTCTTTGTCTTCGACTTTTCCTCTGATAAAAAAACTAACTGATGCCATAAATAAAAGTATTTCAAATTTAAAGTTGTACCCAAACTTGTACTCAAAAAACTCAAATATAAGTTAATTTTTATAAATTCAGTTTAATTCAATTGGCTTGAAATACCTTTATATAAGGCATTTGTAAATTAATTAAGATTCTAACAGATTTAAAACCGTAGTCCCTCCAACTCCACTTAAAATTCCTGTAAAATATTTTACAGGAATTTTTTTGTATATCAATCAACAGAAAAAACAGCCAATTCCGGATGTTCCACATCAATAGCATCGTAACATACCTGAAACCACTTTCTACCGTAATCAGCATAAAAAACCGAGAAATTATAAACTCTTTCTTGCCAGTTTTTTGCGGGGTGAATTTTTAAAAATACATTTTCGAGCCGTTCTAAGTTTTCATGCTGCTTGATTTTTTCTGCACGCAACAATCGTTTTTTCATTCTCTCAAAAGATTTTAGTTGCCGTGTTTTTTCGGCTTTTACCAAATTTCCGAAACTTTGGTCAGTCAGTTTTGATTGCTCTACAATTTTATCAAAACTGTTTTTAAGCGCAATTTCTTCATCTTCTAAAAGCGGAAGAATTTGATTGTCTTTTAAAGCAACCTCTTTGGAAACCGCTGCAAAATTTCTGAAAAAATCATTCACCGATAAACCCAATTTTTCTGCTTTAGTTAAAGTTTTCTCCGAAACAAACAGCAGCGAATTTCTCGGAATCAGTAACGGAAAAGGAATGTTTATTTTTTCAAAATAATTGATGAGTTCTAACCAATACATGATCTCTGCATTACCGCCGATGTAAGCAAGATTCGGCAAAACCGTTTCCTGATAAACAGGACGCATCAATGCATTCGGACTGAATTTTTCGGGATAATTTTCAAGTTCTGTTAAAATTTCGTTTCGGGTAAAAGAAATATTCTTATCGACGATGATAAATTTTTCACCGTCAAACGCAATTCTCTTTCTGGTTTTCGAAAGATAAAACAGATTGATTTCTCTAGGATTTACCTGTACTTTTCCGTATTTTTCCGTAAGAAATTCAACCGTTTTTTTTGTGGTTTCAAAAAGAGTTTGATACAACAACTCATCTCTGAAAACCGTTTTCATCTCGTTTTTTAATAACGCATCATCACCATCAACAAAGAGTAAACCGTAATCTGCAAACAGTTCCTGAACCAAAATTTTTGTGGCTTCGGAAAAGGTATTTCCTTTCCTATATGCTTTTTTCATCAGCAAAATGAGTTCAGTACCGAAAACGGAATCTCTGAATTCTTCCTCGAATCCGGAAATGAAAAAATCATCTTCAATCTGCATTTTTCCCACTGCACCACCGGATTTTGGTTTAATTTCGTAATAATGATTTTCGGTTTTAAAATGATTAATTTCCTCAAAATCATGATCTTCTGAAGCAAGCCAAAAAACGGGAACCATTTTCTTTCGTGGGAATTTTTCATTCAGAAAATCTGCCAGTTTTATGGTCTGCAAAATTTTATAGATAAAAAAAACTGGTCCGGTAAAAAGGTTGAGTTGATGTCCTGTAGTAACGGTAAATGTATTTTCGTTTTCCAAAAATTTCAGGTTATCTGTTTGCTTATCTGATAATGGAAATCCGGAATATTGGTTTTTTAAAACCTCTGAAAGCATTTTTCTTTTTTCCGGTGAAAAAGAATTTTCTTTCAGTTTCATTTGGGTTTCAATATTTTTAATACTGAAATTTTTATTTTCAAAACCTGCAATGCTTTCAGACAAGAAATCTTTGACAAGCTGCGGAATGCTCTCAATGTCTGAAAATGATATGGAAGTATTTTTTTTCAAAATAATAATTTAACTGAAGAGATACCAAACAATTCCCAGATTCAGCCGGAAATCGTAAATCGGATAATACGGAACGGTAAACGATTTGTTCTGCATAAAAGTAGTATTCAGATGCTGCGCTTCGATGAAGAAAAACATTTTCTTAACTTTCAAATTAAAGTAAACGTCGGCAATCGGTTGTCCACCGATGGAATAAGAAGTTGTTCCAGGTAAAGTAAATTCATTGAGAACAGGCGAAAATTCCCGAGATGCAAATTTTGTGAAATAATACAGCTTGATTCCCGATTGAATTTCAGCGGCATTTTTAAATACTTTCGACTGCCAATAAAAATTAACCCGGCCTACAAAATTTGGCATCGGAAAAAGGTCTTTGTTACTGATTGCGCTTTGGAAAAGCAATCTCGGATTAAGATGAAATTTCCCATAATGCAAAACCGCTTCACCACCGATTTGCGTAATGTTGAGCGAAGTTCCGCTTTGCTGCGGCTGCGAATTTGAATCGAGATATGCATAATTATCAACTCTGAAATAATTGGCAAAAACCTTACTGTTAAACCATTTCAGATTAATATCGCCGCCGATTTCGGTAATGGTTTCGTTTTTAGGATTGGCAAGAAAATAGTTGAATTTTTTATAAACCGACGGATTAATCAGCAGATTAAAACTCGGATATGAAGTCTGGAAATTTACTTTCGCATTCACAAAATAATCTTGAATGGGTTCAAACTTCATCAAACTTTCCGAGCGCAGAAAACTGCCGAATTCACTTCCGTTTGAAAACTCAAGCATAGAGCGGAGTTCAACTTTATCCCAAAGTTTCACCAAAATATTGCCGACTGCACCAATTCGGTTTTCTGAAAGCTCCTGTGGAAAAAGGTATGGAGCAGGAAGCGATTCACCAATCCCGAGTTTAACGACTTGATAACGAACACCTGCATCGAGCTTGAAGTATTCTTTATCGAAAAGAACACTCACCGTATTGCTGAGATTTTCTGAATATTTTTTTGATGAAGACGGATAATCAATCAACTCCGAATCATCTGAATAATAATAACTTTCGGGATTCGACTGGCTGTAATAATATTTATTTCCCTGATGAAAAACCGTGTGCCGAATCTTAAACGGAAATTTTTCAGTCGAAAACGGGCGAAACTCATGACTGAAATAATATCTTCGGTAAGAAAACCGCGAATCTGAGCCGATGAGATTAACCGGAAGATTCAGGCGATTATTGAAATTGCTGTTTCCGCCGAGAAAAAGGTCAATATCTGCAACTCCGCCATTTTCTTCATTGTTTACGTTTTGGTGAATATAATGTGCAAATGCTTCGTATTTTCCGTTGTTTGAAAGAAAATGCCCGGAAAATACCGTATTGTCATTCGCCGCCAAATTATGCTGATAAACTCCCAATGAACGTAAACCCATATATTCTACCGCAAAATTGAAATTTTTGCCGATGTTTTGGGTGTAATTTGTTTGCAAAGCGACACCGCTGCTTACCGAATTATGGTAAATAAAAGAAGTTACAGGTGTTTTTACGTCGTAATATGTTATATCATTCACTCCCAAAATAAAAAAAGATTTCCGGGTGGGAAGGAGCGAAAGGTTTTGCTCTGTATTGAATTCAAAAGCTAATGGATTGAATCCTGAACCGATGTTGGCAAACTGAATTTTACCGAAATTATCTCGGTTATTGTACTGGGTAAAAGTGAATGTTTTTTCTTTGGAAAGTACGGTATCGAATATTTTCTTTTCAGAGAATCTTGTTTGGTAGCGGTAATCCTGAATGGTGGGTTTAAAGATTTTAATAGAATCTTTCTGCCCAGAATCAATCACCAAAGTATCTTGCGATTTTATGGTGTTAGAATCGGTTTTATTTACTACTTGTGCATGAGTAGGAAAGCCGAAAAACAAGAAGCCGAACAAGAAACACTTCATCTTTAACCATGACGGAACGCAATTAATTTTTATGGTTTTAGAATGGTATAGAATGCAGCACTTCATTTTTTTACTTTGGTGTACAAATGTAAGAAATATGAGGGAATAAAAAAGACTGCAACCAATAGCTGCAGTCTTAGAAAATATTAATTCAATAAACAGATATTAATTATATCCCGGATATTGTTTTAAATTTGGGTTTGCATTGATTGCATCTTGGGCCACAGGAAGTACAAATCTGTAATCACTTGCTTGAATATTACAATTGTTGCAGTTTGATGGTCTTGAAACCGGCAAACCATATCTCTTCAGATCAAGAAATCTTTGTCCTTCTCCAAAAAATTCTTTAGATTTTTCTGTCAAAATATCGTTAAGCAAATCTGTACCGGTATAAGTAGTTCCTTTTCTGGAAGCAGCAAACTGGTTTAATTCTGTAAGTGCCAATCCTTCTTGTCCGGTTAATCTTAATGCTTCGATACGCAACAGGTTTGCTTCTGAATATCTGAATATTCTGTTATTTCTATAGAAATTTCCGCTAGAAGTTAATCTTGGGTATTTGTTTATCCAATATCCTGAAGGAGTATCCGGAGTTAGAGATGTCGTAGAGAAAAGACCTGTATTAATAGCTCCTCTCCTGATGTCATTATTAGAACCAAAACTATTATAGAAAGTAGCATTCGCTAGCATACATCTTCTCGTAGCATCTCCTGCACTGTAATATACCGGCAAACAACCATTGGAGCCAATACCCATCACTGCGTTATTGTTAAAATTCATATCAAGTTCCCAGATTGTTTCGCCATGATTTTCGTAGATGTCATCATTTCTATCTGTCCAGTATTTTACATAATCTGTAACGGCATAATTACCGCTTGGCACAAAAGCACCGGTACCTGCATTAACATCACCAATTGGTGCATTATTCTTCACCTCTGTGGCATATTGCAACGCTTTAGCTGCATCACCAGACGCTCTTCTTGTGAGATATAATCTCGCCAAAACAATTTTTGCGACATCAGCACTTACATACACTTTTTTTTCCTGCTGACCAATATGCTGTATACCGTCTGTAAGGTCAGCAATAATCTGATTATATATTTCTGCTACCGATGCTCTTTCCGGCTGAATGGTTACATCATAATCTCCAAGCACTAATGGTACACCGTATTCCTGATTCACTCCGGAAGCAGGAGTTGGTGAATAGTAGCTTATCAAATAATAGTAAGCGATACCACGAATGATTTTTGCTTGCGCCTTCATTTTGGTTAATTCCGCAGATGGAACTACCGCTTCATTATTGATAACCATATTACATGATACAATTGCACTATATAATGTGCTGTAAAAACCAAATTGATTTTGATTTGCATTGTAGTTGTAATCATAAGTCATCAAGAAAAGAGCCCGGCTCGGAGAGTTATAAATTTTATCTCCCAAAATATCGCCAAAAAGCAACAAATCAGAACCCAATGCACTCTTACTTCCCATTGAAAGATACGCACCATTCAAGATTTGCTGTAACTTCTCTTGTGAACTAATTGTTTCAAGAAGGTCGCCACTTGGAGACATAAGTTCCAAATCTCTTTCATTGCATGAGTTGAAACCGTTCAACGCCAATGCTGCTGTTATTATTAAAATATATTTTTTCATTGTCAATTTCTTTTAAAGATTAAAAACCTAATTGAATACCAAACGATAATGTTCTCATTACTGGCGAAGAATACCAGTATCTTCCCTTACCTAACCAAGACCATGCATTACTGATAGATTCGGGATCATAGTTTAGGTTTTTATCAAAAGTATAAGTAAGTAGATTGGTCCCACGTACATATACCGTTAAATTATTGAGACCCGTTTGTTCTTTGAAAAGATTACCAAATGAGTAAGAAAGTCTTGCTTCTTTCAATCTCAAATGATCCCCCTTACTTACAAAACGAGATGATTCTAAACGAGATGTACTTGGATTACCAATAATTGCTTTCGGGTTGTCTAAACTGTAGTTTTCATATCCCGGAGCATCTGTCCAAACATCTAATGCTTCTACCACCTGGTTTCTTGTAGGGAACGCTCCGTCATGTTGCGTATAAGAACGTACACCATTTTGTACATAGAAATCAAACTGACCTGTTACTAAAAAGCTCAATGAGAATCCTTTGTATTTGAATTCATTGGTCAAACCAACATTATAAACTGGGAAAGCGTTTTTACCCATCCATGCTTTTTGTGCATTGGTTTTGACATTAGTTACATCGGTCATATCGCCATCTGTATACCACAATGCATCACCTGCTTTGATGTTTTTAGTAGGATCGTCTTGCTGTGCGACACCCGCCCATAAATAGGTGTAATATTCACCTAATAAATGACCCGGTGCTAAAGCTACCAATTCATTACTTCCGTCACTTGTATCTCCATCAAAAGTAACCAAATCTTGACTGAGTTTTTCTAAATAAGATTTACCATATGAACCATTTGCATTGATTGACCATTGGAAATTTTCATTTCTAACCGGTATCGCATCAATTACCAATTCATATCCTCTGTTTCTGATTCCACCTACGTTTCCTCTGTATCGAAGAGGTCCTCCAGACTCGTGCGCAGCATAATTAAAGAAAAGGGCATCGGCTGTATATTTATCATAATAATCAAAAGTGATTTTCAGACGATCATTAAAGAATCCTATATCTGCTCCCACATCAAAATGTGATGATTCTTCCCATTTTAGTTTTCTGTTTCCGGGATATGCTAGAAAACCATATCCGTTATTTTCACCCCATCCGTATTGTGAGTTATATGCCATTGTTGCATAAGCAGTATATTGAGTACCCCACTGGTCAGCATCAGGAATGTTACCCAACACCCCATAACTTGCACGCAGGATTGCTGACGAGAATAATTTAGGCATGAATGATTCATTGCCTATGTTCCAAGAACCACCTACAGACCAAAAATTACCCCATTTCTCATCACCTAGTGTAGAGTTACCATCTCGTCTTAACTGACCAGATAAGGTGTATTTTTTATCCAAGGTATAGTTCAATCGACTAAAATATGCGATTTGTCTCCACTGCATATCGCTATTAGAACCTAAAACTTCTTCAGCAAAATCAAAATATGGTCTTATGTCGGTTTGAGTTAAAGAAAACAATCCCAAACTGTTATAGATATGGTCTTGATATTCCATCCCCAAATAAACTTGCAAATCGTGTCTTCCATTGAAGATGTTTCTATAACTCAAGGTATTCGACCAGTTCCAGTCAAAAATCGTAGAGCGGTCATCACTCAAAGTCCCTCTATCAAATGGCTGCACTGTGTAGATTGGGTGACCCGCATACACATTTTGCATTTCTTTCATGAACTGCGCTTGCAAACCAAAGAGACCATTATAATAAAAGTTTTTAGCAAACTGCCAATCCATATTCACAGAACCGATAAGCGTATTAATGGTTGACCACTGTTTAGCTTCATGAACAAGAGATACAGGGTTCATACCCGCTGTTGCTCCTTGACCAAGATCATCGTTATAAGAACCATCTGAATTGTAAATTTGACGCAATGGCGAAATCATAATCGCTGAAGTTACCGGGTTTGCAACCGATCTACCCCCCATAAATGTATTACGACTAATATTGGAATAATTTAAGTTGAGACCGAATTTCAGTTTGTCAGAAGCTTTGTGATCCATCGCTGCATTAATACTGATTCTGTCAAAGTTTGAACTTTTCATGAATGGTTGGTTGTTGTAATAAGTACCACCAAGACGGAAAGAAGTATTGGCACCACCACCGGAAGCAGCAAAATTATAGGTAGTAACCACCGAAGAATTACGAGTTACTTCTTTCGTCCAGTCTGTTCCGGGTGTTCCCGGTACATATTGTGGCTCATAAGTAGCGAGATATCCTTTAAGACCTTCCGGATTAGTTGTATTGTATATTGCATCTTCCAAACTCGAATATGTTCCTGCCGGTTTACTGTTCCACATCAAAATACCACCATATCTGATATATTCTTCTGCGTTCATCAATTGCAACTTATCATAAGCTCTGTCTTGAATTCCGGTTTCGGTAGAAAACTCAAACCGTGTTTTTTGATTGAATTTTCCTTTTTTTGTGGTAATTAAGATTACACCATTTGCACCACGAGAACCGTACAATGCAGTAGAAGAAGCATCTTTTAACACCTCTACTTTTTCAATTGCATTTGGGTCAATCGCCGCCAATGGATTCCAAGACTCCATGAGAGAAGCATTGTCTGCTCCTTTACCAACCATCACACCATCAATTACATACAGTGGGTTTGGTGTTCCAGTAAGTGAACTCACCCCACGAATGGTAATCATGTTTGATGATCCCGGGTCTCCTGATGCTGATGAAAAGTTAAGACCAGCAACTCTACCGTTCAAAACGTCATCAACAGATGAAAATGGTGTCGATTCAAAATTCGCTTTTGAAACCACGTTGTACGCACCAACTTTTTGTGCGGGATCCAGCTTGATACCTCCAATCAGGATAACCTCCTGAATTTCTTTGGTTTTTGTAGCTGTATCTCTCTTTGCTTTTTGAGCCATCAGCGAATGTCCTGCGAAAAACAAAACCCCCATGCTTAAAACTCGTAATTTTACATTCATATTAACACTATTTAATATATTAAGCGACAAATATGTTAATTTTATTTAACATATACAAATCTAATTTCTTAAAACTTACGAAAAAGCAAAATATTTGTAAATTATAGCATGTTTTAAGTGGTTTCTTTGCATAAAAAAATCCCGAATAAACCGGGATTTTATCATAAATAAAATTTATTTCAGTTTCTTTTTTACGGCTATTTCTTCGTAAACCTCCAAAATATCGCCGACTTCTATATCATTGTATCCTTTGATGTTCAAACCGCATTCATAACCTTTGGTTACTTCTTTCACATCGTCTTTGAAACGTTTTAAACTCTCTAACTCGCCGTCAAATTTCACAATTCCATCTCGCAATAAACGTACTTTAGAGTTTCTGGTTACTTTTCCGGAAAGTACCATACAGCCTGCAATAGAGCCGACTTTGGAAATTTTAAACACTTCACGGATTTCCACGTTACCAATCACCTGTTCTCTGATTTCCGGTGAAAGCATTCCTTCCATTGCTTCTTTCACATCGTCTATCGCTGCATAAATTACAGAATAAGTCCTGATTTCTATTTCTTCTTTATCTGCCAAATCTTTTGCATTTGCACCGGCTCTTACGTTGAAGCCAATCATAATTGCATCTGAAGCGGCTGCTAAAAGTACATCGGATTCGGTAATTTGCCCAACTCCTTTGTGAATGATATTTACGCTGATTTCTTCGGTAGATAAACTTTGCAGCTGGTCTGAAAGCGCTTCCACAGAACCGTCCACATCACCTTTAAGGATGATATTGAGTTCTTTGAAATCACCGAGTGCAATACGTCTTCCGAGTTCGTCTAAAGTAACATGCTTTTTCGTTCTGATAGATTGCTCACGCTGCAATTGTTCTCTTTTGGTGGCAATGATTTTAGCCTCTCTTTCATCTTCGAAAACTCTGAATTTATCACCTGCTGTCGGTGCACCGTCTAATCCTAAAATAGTTACCGGAATAGATGGTCCTGCTTTTTCCATTGGTTTTCCTCTTTCATCGAGCATGGCTTTTATCTTTCCGTGATTTTTTCCGGCAAGAACATAATCACCTACTTTCAAAGTTCCGGTTTGTACAAGTACTGTTGCTACATAACCTCTTCCTTTATCTAAAGATGCTTCTATTACAACACCTTGTGCATTTCTGTTCGGGTTTGCTTTCAGTTCGAGCAATTCGGCTTGCAATAAAACTTTATCCAGCAAAGCATCCATATTATTACCAAACTTTGCCGATACTTCCTGCGACTGTACATTTCCGCCCCATTCTTCCACCAAAATATTCATGGCAGAAAGCTGCTCACGAATTTTATCTGGATTTGAATTCGGCTTATCTACTTTGTTCAAAGCGATAATCATAGGAACTCCCGCTGCTTGTGCGTGGGAAATCGCTTCTTTGGTTTGCGGCATCACATCATCATCGGCTGCAACTACAATAATTGCAATGTCGGTAACTTGTGCACCTCTTGCTCTCATCGCGGTAAATGCTTCGTGTCCCGGTGTATCGAGGAATGTGATTCTTTGTCCGTTTTCCAGTTTCACATTGTATGCACCGATGTGCTGTGTAATTCCGCCGGATTCACCTGCAATTACGTTGGTTTTTCTGATATAATCGAGGAGTGAAGTTTTACCGTGGTCAACATGTCCCATTACGGTAACAATCGGCGCTCTCGGCTCTAAAGTTTCTTCACTGTCCTCTTCTTCTTCCGTTACGGATTCTTCTAAATCTGCATCGGAAAATTCTATTTTGTATCCGAACTCATCTGCAACCAGCAATAATGTGTCTGCCTCTAACCGCTGGTTCATCGTTACCATTACTCCTAATGAAAAACAAGCGGAAATCACTTCGGTCGGACTTACGTTCATTAAACTCGCCAATTCCCCAACAGTGATAAATTCTGTTACTTTCAGTGTTCTGTCTGCAGCATCGAGTTCCTGCTGAAGTTCGTCTTGTTCTCTTCTGAAAACTCTTTTTTCTTTTCTGTATTTTGCGCCTTTATTTTTGCCTCCTTTATTGGTGAGTTTTTCCAGCGTTTCTTTGATTTGGTTTTTCACCTGCTCATCGGTCAATTCTACAGGCATTGCAGGTGCTCCTCTTCTATTTCCTCCTCTTTTTGCACCGTTTCCGTTTTGTGAATGCGGTCGGTTTACGCCTTGAGCTTGCTGCGGTCGGTTATTTTGTGTACCGCCTTGATTTTGTTGATTGCCACTTCCTGTTGTTCCGGGTTTTTCGATGCGTTTTCTTTTTTTCTTCGCTCCGGAACCTGCCGGTTTTGGTTTGTTAAACTGTGATAGATCTACGGTTTCTTTTAAAATTTTCGGTCCGTCAAGTTTTTTATAAATGGTTTCGATTTTTTCCGGTTCCTGAGAAACTGCTTCTTCAGTGTTTGGAGTTTCGGGTTTTGTTTGCGGTTGTTTGGCAACTTTATGAACCGGAATTTCCTGTTGAGAATCTTTATCGTTCTTCGCGGGTTTTGGTTTGGCTGTTTCAATTTCAGATAAATCAATTTTATCTACAATTTTCACTTCCGGTTTTTCTATAGCTACTTCTTTCTCGGGTGTTTTTTCGGGTTTAGATTCCGGTATTTCTTGAGTTTCGGATTTTTCATTACCCAAATTGATTTTCCCTACAATTTTTGTTTCGGGCAATGGTGTAGCTCTAGCTTTAATGACTTCTGGTTTTACCGGTTCTATTTCTAGTTTTTCTTCCGGAACTTTGGTCATCACCACTTCATGAGAAGCTTTTTTCTGCTCACTATCTTTAGCGAACTCTGCTTCTAATGCTGAATATGCCGTTTCATCTAATTGCGCATTGGGATTGTTTTCCACATCAATACCTTTTTCTTGCAGAAAATCTACAAGCCGAGACATTGAAATGTTAAATTCCTTTAGTGCTTTGTTTAATCTAATTTTGGGCATGTATAATTGATACTTTTATTTTAAATTTTTGACAAAGTTAACTTATTTTAACTTTATCACTTTGTGTTTTATGTTTTGTGGTGAATTGATGATGATTTAGTTTGTTCTTAATCCTCAAATTCTTCGCGCAGAATCTGCTTCACTTCTTCTATAGTTTCTTCTTCTAAATCTACCATTTTCAGGAGCGCATCGGTATCTTTATCTAATATGCTTTTTGCTGTGGTAAGACCTGTTTTCTCGAATTCATCAATAATCCATTGTTCGATTTCGTCATTGAAACTGTTCAGTTCTACGTCATCATCTTCACTGGTTTCTCTGTAAACATCAATTTCATAACCGCTTAACCATGAAGCTAATCTGATGTTTTGCCCTTGTTTGCCAATCACTCTAGAAATTTCTTCAATTGGCGTATAAACCAAAGCATAATTTGTTTCAGGATTGATTTCTATTTTGTTGATGGTAACATTTCCCAAAGCTCTCTTTACAAGGATTTCGGGGTTTTTCGACCATTGAATCACATCGATATTTTCGTTTTTCAATTCTCTTACAACACCATGAATTCTAGAACCTTTTACTCCGACGCAAGCTCCGACCGGATCGATTCTGTCATCATAGGCATCAACTGCGATTTTCGCTTTTTCACCTGGGATTCTCACCACTTTTTTCAGGATAATGGTTCCGTCCTGAATTTCGGGAATTTCGAGTTCAAGGAGTTTTTCTAAAAATTTCGGTGCGGTTCTGGAAACGACAATCTGCGGTTTTGCTCCTTTAAAATCTACACTTTCCACGATTGCACGAATGCTTTCTCCTTTTTTGAAAAAATCTGACGGGATTTGATTTTCTTTCGGCAAAATGAATTCATTGTCTTCATCATCTAACAAAATCACGTGCTTGTTTCTGATGTGGTGCACTTCACCCACAACAATTTCACCGATTCTGTCGTGAAACTCCTCATACAAAACTGCATTGTTGTGCTCCTGAAGCTTGGTTGCCAAAATCTGCTTTAAAGTCAAAATGCTTCTTCTACCTAGTTGCTCAATCGGGATTTCTATGGTATATTCTTCGCCTACTTCAAAAGAGTCGTCTATTTTTTTTGCTTCGGAAATTTCAATTTCCAAATCATCGTCTTCGGACATTTCGTCTTCTACGATAGTTTTATTGAGGAATATCTGAAAATCACCTTTATCGGGATTTACAATCACGTCAAAATGGTCATCGGAATCAAATCTTTTCCTCAAAAGTGTTTTCAGTGAATCTTCGATGATTGCCATCAATTCTGTTTTGCTGATGCTTTTTTCTTCTTTGAAATCGCCAAATGCTTCAATCAATGCTAAACCGTCCATATTTATAAATGATTATTGATTATTGATGAATGATTAAAAATCACTCTTAATATTTTTAAAATTTTATTGCTACTAATGCTTTTTTTATATCTGCGAGCAGAATTTCCTTATCTTCCACTACATCTGTTTTTCCTTTCCCTATTTCTTTCGGTTTACGGAATTTTCTGGCGAGAATTATTTTTTCATCATCTACATTGGTCATTTCGCCCTGAATTTTTTCATCATTATTCAAAGTAATGTCTAATGTTCTTCCCAAATTTTTCTTGAATTGTCTCGGCAAAGTTAATGGTTCGCTCAAACCGGCACTCATCACCTGAAGAGAAAAATCATGTTCTTCTCTATCCATATTAAACTCAATTGCACGACTTGCATCAAGACAATCCTGTAAAGAGACTCCGTTGTCGCCGTCTATAATTACCGTAACATCATCTGCTGCAGAAACTTTCAAATCAATCAGAAATAAATCTGTTCTTTCTGCAAGAAAAGTGTTTAATAATTCTTCTATTTTATTTTTAAAATTCATTTTTTCTTTGCCGAACACACTTTTTTGGCGTGTTCTTACGAACAAAATTTGATGTATATCCTTTTTCACGAAAAAAGGCGTTCTTGCGAATGCCTTTTCATCTTTTCCGTAAATCCGGTGCAAATGTACGCATAAAATATCACTTATCAAAATGACGTGATGTTTTCAGTATTTTCACTCCCAAAAATTATATACCTTTGCAATCAGATTTTTTATAAAAATTCGAATGAACATAACAATCGTCGGAACAGGATATGTGGGTTTGGTAACCGGAACAACTTTGGCAGAACTCGGAAATTCTGTATATTGCGTTGACATTGACGAAAACAAAGTCGCCTTAATGAAGCAAGGGAAAGTTCCCATTTATGAACCGAACCTGGAAGAAATGTTTCTGAGGAATATTCAGGCAAAACGCCTGTTTTTTACCACAAATCTGGAAGAAGCACTTAACAAAAGCGAAGTGATTTATCTTGCGCTCCCAACTCCACCAGGAGAAGACGGTTCTGCGGATTTATCCTACGTTCTGAAAGTAGCCAATGACATCGGCGAAATGATGACAGATTATAAAGTGGTTGTGAACAAATCCACCGTTCCTGTTGGAACTGCCGACAAAGTTCGGGAAACAATTTCCGCAAAAACACAGATTCCTTTCGATGTGGTTTCCAATCCGGAATTTTTGCGCGAAGGTTTTGCTGTGGAAGACTCTATGAATCCTTCGAGAGTGGTTGTAGGAGCAAGTTCTGATAAAGCAAAAAACATAATGGCGAAAATTTATCAGCCGTTTACCAACACCGGAATTCCGATTATTTTTATGGATGAGAAGTCTTCCGAACTGACAAAATACGCCGCTAATTCTTTCCTTGCAGTGAAAATAACGTTTATGAACGAAATCGCTAATTATTGCGAAAAAGTAGGTGCAGACGTTGATAAAGTGAGATTGGGAATGGGAAGCGACGACAGAATCGGACATCGTTTTCTGTTTCCAGGAATCGGTTACGGCGGAAGCTGTTTTCCGAAAGACGTGAAAGCATTGATAAAATCAGGAAAACAGGAAGATTTTGATTTTCAGATTCTGGAAGCAACGGAAAATGTGAACAATGCCCAAAAAGTAATTCTTACGCAGGACATCGAAAACTATTTCGGAAATCTTACAGGTAAAAAAATCGCACTTTGGGGATTGGCTTTCAAAGCAAATACCGATGACATTCGCGAAGCATCTTCTTTAGACAACATCAAAATTCTTTTGGAAAAAGGTGCAAAAATTACTGCTTACGATACCATTGCAGAAGAAAATGTACGAAGATTTTTAGCCGATAAAATTGAATACGCAAAAGATATGTATTCCGCTTTGGAAGATGCAGACTGCCTTTTAATCGCTACGGAATGGCCGGAATTTAAAAACCCGAATTTCAGTTTAATGGCTGAAAAAATGAAAAACAAAGTGATTTTCGATGGAAGAAATATGTATCCTTTAGAAATTCCTGAACAGAACGGGTTTTATTATAAGTCGATTGGAAGAAAAACAATTAAGTAATAAAAGACGAAAGCATTAGTATGAAAAACATCATAATAACCGGAGGTGCAGGATTTATCGGTTCGCACGTTGTAAGAGAGTTTGTAAAAAATTTGCTAGAGACCAAAATCATCAACCTCGATGCTTTGACGTATGCTGGAAACCTCGAAAATCTAAAAGACATCGAAAACGAACCGAATTACGTTTTTGAAAAAACCGATATCACAAAACCGGAAGAACTCCGCAGAGTTTTTGAAAAATACAATCCCGATGCAGTCGTTCATCTCGCGGCAGAATCTCACGTGGACAGAAGCATTACCGACCCGAATGCGTTCATCAATACCAATGTGAACGGAACAGCAAATCTTTTGAATTTAGCCAAAGAATTCTGGACGCTGAATCCGGAACACACGCACGGAAATTTCCCTAATGAAAAGAGAGAAAATCTTTTCTATCACGTTTCTACTGACGAAGTATACGGAGCATTGGGAGAAACAGGATTCTTCACAGAAAAAACACCTTATGACCCGAAATCTCCGTATTCCGCAAGTAAAGCATCTTCCGACCATTTGGTTCGTGCTTACGGAAACACTTACGGAATGCCGTTTATCATTTCCAATTGTTCCAATAATTATGGTCCGAATCATTTTCCCGAAAAGCTGATTCCGCTTTGTATTCATAATATTTTAAACGAAAAAACGCTACCGATTTACGGCGACGGAAAATATACACGCGACTGGCTTTTCGTTATTGACCACGCCAAAGCAATTTTTCGGATTTTCCACGAAGCAAAAACCGGAGAAACATACAATATCGGCGGCTGGAACGAATGGACAAACATTGATTTAGTAAAAGAACTCATCAAACAAGTGGACGAAAAAACCGGAAAAACCGAAGGATATTCTGAAAAATTAATCACTTTTGTAAAAGACAGACCAGGACACGACAAACGTTACGCGATTGATGCCACAAAACTTAACAGAGATTTAGGCTGGAAACCGAGCGTAACTTTTGAAGAAGGTTTGAGTAAAACGATTGATTGGTTTTTAGAGAATAAAGAATGGCTGGAAAATGTAACTTCGGGAGATTACCAGAAGTATTATGCGGAGCAATATGCGAATGACGCTAATTAACACGAATTTCTCTAATTGAAATTTAAAGACATTAAACATAATAAATATGAAAAACTTTTTGACAACAATCTTGCTTACAATCTTAATTACATCTTGTAACAACTCAAAAAATGAAAAATTAGTGCAACAATATTTTGAACATTTTAACAATCACGATTGGACAAAAATGGCAAATATGTATTCCGAAACAGCAGACTTCAAAGACCCTTCTCTTGGACAAGGAATTGTTAAACAAACAAGACAACAAATCATTGACAAATATTCTGGACTAAATGAAATATTTCCTGACATTCACGACAAAATAATTCAAATTTATCCGTCAGGAGAAAAACACATAATTGTAGAATTTGTTTCAACAGGAACAGCACCGGACGGTTCAAAATTTGAATTGCCGATATGCACAATCTTTACCATTGAAAACGGAATTATTACAAAAGATTTTTCTTATTTCGATAACTTTGACGAAGAACAAGACGAAGCCAAAACAGAATAATCAATTTATACCCGTGGGAAAATTAGTGTAATTCGTATAAATAAAAAATGAAAGGTATTATTTTAGCCGGAGGTTCCGGAACAAGACTTTATCCGCTTACGATTGCCGTGAGCAAACAGCTGATGCCGGTTTACGACAAACCGATGATTTATTATCCGCTTTCCACTTTGCTTTTGGCAGGAATTCGTGAAATTTTAATCATCACAACTCCGCACGATGTAGAATCTTTTAAAAAATTATTAGGCGACGGTTCACAAATCGGATGTAAATTTGAATATAAAGTTCAGCCAAGTCCGGACGGCTTGGCTCAAGCGTTTATTTTGGGAGAGGAATTTATCGGTGATGATTCCGTTGCTTTGGTTTTGGGAGATAATATTTTCTACGGAACTGGTTTACCGCAACTTCTTTCAAGCAAAACCGATGTTAAAGGCGGCTGTGTTTTCGCTTACCAAGTTTCTGACCCTGAAAGATACGGCGTTGTTGAATTTGACAAAAATCTGAAAGCCGTTTCCATTGAGGAAAAACCCGAAAATCCGAAATCCAATTTCGCAGTTCCGGGATTGTATTTTTATGATAATTCCGTTGTGGAAATCGCCAAAAACCTGAAACCGTCACCAAGAGGCGAACTGGAAATTACAGATGTAAATAAAATTTATCTCGAAAAAGGACAATTGGAAGTCGGTGTTATGTCGAGAGGAACGGCTTGGTTAGACACCGGAACTTTTGACTCGCTTCACGAAGCATCGGAATTTGTAAAGGTTCTGGAAAAAAGACAGGGCTTTAAAATTTCGTGTATTGAGGAAATTGCTTTCAAAAAAGGGTTTATT
>CAZHFE010000030.1:0-19105 GCA_964532055.1 uncultured Kaistella sp.
TTTTGCTTTTGTCGATATATCTCAACGGATAAAACGTGAGCAAATCTTCCACAACTTCTATTCCCAGAAAATTCTTTATCAATTTGGCACGTTCTGCACCAATTCCTTTTAAAAATTCTATGGAAGTATCTAAAGTCAATGATGAAATGACTATGAATTATTATTCTTTAATTTTTGATTTGAATTTTTTCTGATAGTTTTCCCAGTCTTCTCTCGTATTTATTTTTTTGAATAAATTATTGGCAAAAAACGGAAGGTAAGGTTCTAATTCTTTCGCAGTAAGTGCACCTTGCAAAATGGTAATGGGTTTGCTTTGCTCATCAAGAAAAACAATGGAAGGAATGGCATTTACGTTCATGAACTTGGTAAACTCATGAAGAGAGTTTCTCTTTTTTCCTGCGGAAAATCCGAGGTTTGAAAATGTTCTTCCGAAAACGGTGATGCTTTCTTTGGATTCTGCATCGAACTTTACGGGATAATAATTTTCATTCAGATATTTTGTAATAATGGGATGGTTGTAGGTGTATTTTTCCATTGTTTTGCACGGACCGCACCAATCTGCATAAAAATCAATGAGGATTTTTCTCGGCTCCATTTTTTGTGCTTCCAGTGCTTCGGAAAGCGAAAGCCATTTCACCTGGGAAAAAGCAGCGAAAACAAATAAACCGAAAAACAGAACTAATATTTTTTTCATAATAATGAATTACCTTACTTCCTGCATCAGTTTTTTGACGAGTGGAGCAATCAAAATCAGTACCACACCTGCAATTACTGCATAAATTCCCAATTGCTTGTAACTTTCTGTATAAGTCATTAAAGCGTCTAAATTTGATGAAACGCTTTTATTGGTTGCCATACTTGCACCTATAATTCCTGCAACGTACTGCCCGTAAGCAGAAGCCAAAAACCACAATCCCATCATCATTCCCTGTAGTTTTTCGGTGGAAAGTTTTGTCATAATTGAAAGTCCGATAGGAGAGAGACACAATTCCCCAAAGGTGATTACCAATAAAGCAATGGTGAAAATATTTAATGAAGTAACCCCCTGTAAATCGGCGAATAATCTTGTTGCAAAAAGAACATAATATCCTAATCCTAAAAAGATAAATCCTAAACCGAATTTAATGATAGTATTGGGTTCTAATCTTTTTTTGCTGAGCCAAATCCAGAATAATCCTACCAAAGGAGCGAGAAAAATAATGAAGAAAGCACCTCCGGAATTATTCACTCCATTAGGATCTAATCCCAATAAATCTTTATTTAGATTATTTGCTGCGAAAATACTGAGCGAACCTCCTGACTGTTCATAAATTCCCCAAAACAGAATGGAAAATAGAATGAAAACAAGAGCCGCCCATAATTTTTTTCTTTCGGAGGGATTTACTTTTGTCATTTCATAAAAAAGATAAATCAGCGTCAAAGGTCCTACTGTCCACATAAAATAATCGGTGTACTGCGGTACTGAAACCATTTTCATAATAAGTGGTACGAAAACCAAGGTTAGAAGATAAACGCCGTAAACTTTCCATTTTTCTGTATGAACTATTGTTCCATCAGAAAGAATTTTTTCTGGCATTAAACCAATTGGACCTAATTTTTTTTGTGTAAAAATGAAATTTACCAAACTGATAACCATTACAATTGCAGCCAACCCGAAAGCAACATTCCATCTTTTGTCTTCAGGAATTAGATTTGATAACATTTCCCCTTTTCCTATTGCGATACACAAATATCCTCCGAGAAGTGCACCGAGATTGATTCCTGCATAAAAGAGTGAAAAACCTGCATCGGTTCTAGAATCTCCGGATTTGTAGAGTTTCCCAACAATTGTTGAAATATTTGGCTTAAAGAAACCCGTTCCTACAACGGTAAACGAAATACCGAGAAAGAAAAAATCGTGAGGATTGGTTGCCAAAATTAAACTCCCTACAATCATCAATAATCCTCCCCAAAAAAGTGACTTGCGGAATCCGAGAATTTTATCTGCGAAAAGTCCGCCTACAAAAGTAAATGCGTAAACAAATGCCTGTGTTGCACCATATTGCAAATTGGCTTTTTCATCATCAAATTTCAGTTGTGAAATCATGAAGAAAACAAGCATTCCTCGCATTCCGTAAAAGCAAAAACGCTCCCACATTTCAGAGAAAAATAATGACCAAATTTGCTTAGGATATTTTCCTTTGAAATCTTGTATTTGTTCTAGAGTTAGATTCATAACAGATGATTAATATTAAACTTTACGAAAATAAAAAAAACCACCGAATAATCAGTGGTTTTGAAAATATTTTATTGCCGGATTATTTGATACCGTGCATCATTTTCTTTAATCTCGGTGATAAAACAGCAAGAACCACCGCTGCAATACCGCAAAGTACAACGAATACCATAAAGAATTCAAACAAGTTATGAATTTCAACTCCTGCAAATGTTGTATTGGCAATAGGTAATTGTTCTTTCTCGAATAACGCAATCTGTTCGGAAGTTAGCGTAACTTTTTTGTCTAAAACATCTTGCAGATTGAATCCCAATTTTTCGGCTTTTACATATTTATCTCCTGTTGCGGGAATGATTGCTCCTAAAGTTCCTGCTAAAGCATAACCGGCTGCATTTGAGATGAAGAAAACTCCGTACAACAGAGAAGCAAATCTTTTCGGAGCCAATTTACCAACCAAAGATAATCCGATTGGCGACAGGCAAAGTTCACCCATTGTTTGGATTAAATACAGCAACATCAACCATTTAATTGCCAATAAACCGGTATTTCCCAAGTCTTTTACATTATGAGCAATGATAAAATAGCTCAATGCAATCAAAGCAAGTCCCATTGCTTGTTTCAGTGGTGAAACCGGCTCTTTTCCTTTCGCTCTTAATTTGTCCCAAAGCAAACTGAATGGCAATGCAAGAATAACCACAAACAACCCGTTGAAAATCTGCACCATTGAAGGCGGCATATTCCAGCCGAAAATATTTCTGTCGGTTTGGTTATCTGCAATGAAAGTAAGCGATGAACCTGCCTGTTCAAAAGCAGCCCAAAAGAAAATGATAAAGAATGAAACGATATAAATTACCCAGATTCTCTGTCTTTCTATTTTATTTTCTGCGGAACTCATAATTAAAAATGCCAATGAAATTCCCGCTGCATAAATAAACGGATAAATAATACCTTTGATTAACTGTCCCATTTCAATAGAACTGAATCCTAATTCGCCTACTAAAATATATCTGAAAATAAAGAACAATATCACAAATAATCCTGATGTAATTGCCATAGATGTTCCCGAAAATTTTGCAGTCTGTGCTTCGCCTTCTTCAAAATCTTCGCTTGTGCTGTTTTTCGGCAAACCTCCGATTGGTCTTCCTTCGGGAGTTACAACATATCTGTTTTTAAGAATAATAAATGTAATAGTACCGATAATCATTGCGACAGATGCAGCAAGAAAACCCCATTTGAAAGCAAAAATATTTCTGTTACCACCTGCATCTACAACATCTCCTAAAATCGGACAAATAAACTGCCCCAAAAATGCACCGATATTGATTCCCATATAGAAAATGGTAAAAGCGGAATCAAGTTTTGATTTTTCCTGTTTTGGGTACAAACTTCCCACCATTGAAGAAATATTCGGTTTGAAAAAACCGTTCCCGAAAATAATGACGAATAAAGCCACCCACATTAAGATTTTGGCGCCTCCCAAATTTTCAGAAAATGTAGATGCACTCAGGAAAAGCATAAACTGACCGATTGCCATTAAACTTCCTCCTAAAATAATACAGTTCCGGTTTCCGAGATATTTATCGGAAATGAAACCACCCAAAAGCGGCGTCAAATAACATAAAGCGAGAAATCCACCATAAATAATTGATGCATCTGCTTCTTTTATCAACAGAGAATTTACCATAAACAAAGCAAGTAACGCTCTCATTCCGTAGAAATTGAAGCGCTCCCACATTTCTGTTCCGAAAAGTACCCATAATCCTTTCGGGTGCCCTTTTTGCTGAACTGTATCCATATTCTATAAATATTAAATATTGTTAATGAGCAAATATAGTTTTTTTTGAATTTAATGCAATGTTTTAAACAAAAAAATCGTAGCTACTAAAAACTACGATTTTAAATATTTTTGAAATGTTAAAATTAATTCACCCCTTTTTCTTTCATAATTTTATTTAATCTTTTTAGGATAGATAATCCCAAAAGTGTTGCCAAAAGAAGCAACCCGAAGTTTACGATAAAGAAATTGGCTTTATTATTATAGTCGTACCAAAAACTTGCGAGAACTCCCGAAAGTTTATTCCCTATTGAAGTGGAAAGGAAAAAGCCACCCATCATTAATGCCGTAATTCTTGGCGGAGAAAGTTTGGAAACTAAAGATAGTCCCATTGGCGAAAGACAAAGTTCGCCCACTGTTATTACTCCGTAAGCTGCAACTAGCCAAAGTGCAGAAACTTTTATGGCTCCATTATCTCCTGCATAAACTGCTGCAACCATTACCAAACAAGAAAGAGCGGAAATAAATAATCCCAAAACAATTTTGCTCGGTGTTGTCGGTTCTTTGCCTTTTCTGCGAAGCATCATAAAGAAACCCACTATAACAGGAGTGAGCAAAATTACCCATGCCGGATTAATAGATTGGAACAATTCGGTGTTGTAGAGGTTGACTTCCTGTTTCGGATTGGCTTCCAATTTTGCCCGTTCTTTTTCGGAAACATTACGGAAATAAATATCTTTTCCTTGTTCTTTCAAAGGTTTTCCTACTTCATTTTTTATGGTTTGATATTGGTTGTCATAAACGGAAACTTCTTTGTTTTCAAAATCTTTTTTATCCACAAGATAAACGGCTTCTAAAGGTTTTTCTATAACAGCAGGAACGGTTCTGTCAGTATAATAATTAGCCCACCTTGTCAATGCCGTTCCGTTTTGTTTGAAAACCGCCCAAAACATTAAACTCACCGCGAAAATCGCCAACAATGCACCAATTGGTTTTTTGTCTTCTGCATTGGCTTTTACATAAAGCATCACATAGAAATAAATCACAGGAATACATGCGAAAATAAAGGCATCGGTAGAATCACTCCCGAAAATATTTCCCGGAATAATCCATCCGATAACTCCCGCAATGATTGCCGGTAAAAATACTTTCAGCAAAACATCGGAAATTTTGGTGTCACCTTCTTGTGAAGGTTTCAGAGTATTGGCCTGTAAAACGTGCTGTCTTCCGAGAGTAAAGACAATCAGACCGATAAACATTCCGACTCCAGCTGTCATAAAAGCTGGACCCCATCCGTATTTGTTCCGCATAAATGCAGCGATAATATTGCAGACAAACGCACCGATATTAATTCCCATATAGAAAATATTGTATCCCGCATCTTTATTTGCTTTGTAAGGTTCTTCGTTGTAAAGGTTTCCTAAAAGTGTTGAAATGCTCGGTTTGAAAAATCCGTTTCCGAGGATAATGAGAGCAAGAGAAGTGTAAAACAACGGCAGTTCCTTGAACAAGCCGACTCCGAGATAACCTAATCCCATCAATATTCCGCCGATGTAAATGGCTTTTACATAGCCTAAAATTTTATCAGCGAGAAAACCACCGAGAAAAGGTGTGAGATAAGTCAATGCGATAAAAGTCCCGAAAATGTCATCGGCGTTTTTATCGGGAAAGGCAAGTCCGCCTTTTTCGCTGTCTATCATATACAGAACGAAAATCCCGAGAATCAAATAATATCCGAAACGTTCCCACATTTCAGTAAAAAATAAATAAGGTAATCCTTTTGGGTGTTTACTTTTCATAAGTTTATTTTTTCAGATTTCCCAAAAATAGGATTTTTAATTTAAAGTGAAAGTTTAATACGACTTTCTTAATTTTAAATTTGAAAAGAAAATTTTGTCAATCAAAGATTCCTTAATTTTTGCTATTGACAATCGCTTTTCAATATCGTATCTTTGCACCTCGAAAATTTTTAAACCGTAATTTAAAAAATCTTTAATGAAAACATCTGATTTTAATTTTCATCTGCCAGAACATCTATTGGCAGAACATCCTTCTGAACACAGAGACGAAGCCAAATTAATGGTTCTCAACAGAAAAGACCAATCTATTGAACATAAACTATTCAAAGATGTTGTCGATTATTTCGATGAGAATGATTTGTTTATTTTTAACAATACCAAAGTATTTCCTGCAAGATTATACGGAAATAAAGAGAAAACCGGAGCGAAAATCGAGGTTTTCCTTTTGAGAGAACTTGATAAGGAAACCCGTGTTTGGGACGTTTTGGTTGATCCTGCAAGAAAAATAAGAATCGGGAATAAATTATTCTTCACCGAAGACGAATCTTTGGTAGCGGAAGTCATCGACAATACCACTTCCAGAGGAAGAACGCTGAGATTTCTGTACGACGGTTCTTATGAAGAATTCCGTTCAAAACTGAAAGAATTGGGCGAAACGCCGCTTCCGAAATATATAAAAAGAGCAGTAGAACCAGAAGATGCAGAACGTTATCAAACGATTTATGCAAAACATGAAGGCGCAGTTGCAGCACCGACTGCAGGTTTGCACTTTTCAAAACATTTAATGAAAAGATTGGAAATCAAAGGAATTGATTTCGCGGAAATTACGCTTCACGTTGGTTTGGGAACTTTTAACCCGATTGAAGTTGAAGATTTATCAAAGCACAAAATGGAATCGGAAGAAGCCATTATCGACCAAAAAAATGCGGACATCATCAACAAAGCTGTGCAAGAACAACGCAGAGTTTGTGCGGTAGGAACTACCACAATGAGAGCTTTGGAGACTTCGGTTTCATCGAACAAAAAAATCGGACCTTATCACGGTTGGACAAATAAATTCATATTTCCACCGCACGATTTCGGTGTTGCCAATGCGATGATTACGAATTTTCATACCCCAAAATCTACATTACTGATGATGATTGCAGCATTTGCCGAAAAAGATTTCGTGATGCACGCTTATGAAGAAGCCGTGAAGAACGAATATAAATTCTATTCTTACGGCGATGCAATGTTGATCCTGTAATAAGGTTTTAGGAATTAGGTTGCGATAATAATTTTTGCAATCTAATTCCTAAATTCAAATCCATAAATCCTTTCAGTGAAAGATATCCGGACTTTATCATTAGAACAGCTTACTGCTCATTTTATTGAGATTGGCGAAAAACCTTTCCGTGCGAAACAGGTTTACGATTGGTTGTGGAGCAAAAACCTGCATTCTTTTGAGGAAATGACGAATCTTTCCAAAGATCTGCGCGAAAATTTGTCGAAAGATTTTGTCATTAATCCAATCGCTGTCGATTTATTGCAGAAATCTTCGGACGGAACCATTAAGAACGGAGTAAAACTTCATGACGGATTAATGGTGGAATCTGTTCTGATTCCTACCGAAACACGAACTACTGCTTGTGTTTCTTCACAAGTCGGTTGCTCATTGAATTGTGAATTTTGCGCCACTGCAAAGCTCAAAAGAATGCGGAATCTTGAAGTTGCTGAAATTGTAGATCAAGTTGCACTCATCGACAAACAAAGCAAACTGTATTTTGACCGACCGCTCTCAAATATTGTGTTTATGGGAATGGGAGAACCAATGATGAATTACAAAAATGTTGTAGAAGCCATTAACAAAATCACAAAACCAGAAGGAATGGGAATGTCGCCCAGAAGAATTACTGTCTCCACATCGGGAATTCCGAAGATGATAAAAATGCTTGCTGATGAAGAGCTGAAAGTGAAACTCGCATTGTCGCTTCACACGGGCATAGAACATAAGCGAAACGAAATTATGCCATTTTCGGAAAAATTTCCTTTAACCGAAATTATGGAATCTTTGCAATATTGGTATCAAAAAACCGGTTCTGTTGTTACGTTTGAATATTGCGTTTGGAAAGGAATAAACGATGGAGATGAAGATATAAAAGCACTGATTAAATATTCTAGACAAGTTCCGAGCAAAGTAAACCTGATTCAATACAATCCGATTGGTGAAGGAAAATTTGACCACCGAAGTATTGTGGCGGAAGAAAAATATGTTCGCGAATTGACCAAAGCAGGAATTACCGTAATGGTGCGCCGAAGCAGAGGAGGAGATATTGACGCCGCGTGTGGACAACTCGCCAATAAAGTTAATTAACAGAAATGTTTAGCCACAAAGGAAAAACCAGAACCGATAAACACAATTTGGGAATTGCTTCTCTGTTGTCGTTTGTAGCAGGTTTGGTAAATGTTGCTGGTTTTATGGCGGTTGCAAAACTTACCACCAATGTTACTGGGCATTTTGCGTATTTCATAGATGAAGCTTTTTCGCTCAGATTTATGCAAGCATTTCACACTGCCTTGTATATTTTTTCTTTCTTTTTAGGAGCGTTTTTTTCCAATTTTATGGTGGAAGTATATTCCCGAATCAGGGAAAATCTGGTTTACATTATCCCAACTTTTACGGAATCTGTTATTCTTTTTCTAATCGCGGTTTTCGGAAATTTTCTGATAAAATCTCATTCGGATTTGATTGCATTGTGTCTTCTCTTTGCAATGGGAATGCAAAACTCTTTAGTAACGACTATTTCTCATTCAGTTATTAGAACTACGCATCTTACGGGACTTTTTACCGATATGGGAATTGAATTTTCTCAACTTTTTTTCTACAAGGACAAAGAACATAAAACCCGATTAATAAAATCCATCAAACTTCGATTAAGCATTATTCTGACATTTTTCTTAGGCGGAGTTATCGGTGGAATTTCATACAAATATTTCGGAATCCATATTTTGTTTTTGGGGAGTTTTCTTCTAATTATCGGACTTGTTTATGATTTTATAAAAATCCGTATTGTTTTGATGAAAAGGAAACATTTTTAACATTTAGTTTATGATTTAGGGGAATAACATACAGCCATGAAAAAAATTATCACTTTCTTTTCGTTTTTAATATTTTCTTTTACTTTTTCACAGCAAACGGAAAATTTCAAAATCCGGAAATATAAAGTTGCCGAACTTTCCGATTCTGTGAATGAAACATCGGGATTAGATTTTGTGAAAGGAAAACTTTATACTTTCAATGACAGCGGAAATACTTCCGAACTTTTTGAACTCGATAGAATCTCGGGAAAGATTTTAAAAGTTCTGAAAACCAATCTGAAAAACAAAGATTGGGAAGCAATGACGAGTGATTCTGCAAATATCTACATCGGCGATTTCGGGAATAATCTCGGGTCGAGAAAAGATTTGAAAATCTATAAAATCCCTTTTGAGAATGATTCTTTGCAGTTGGATTCCATTAAGACGATTTTGTTTTATTATCCCGAACAAACCGATTTTTCAAAGAGAAACATCAGCAATAATTTTGATGCGGAAGCCATGATTTTTCTCGGCGGAAACCTACATCTTTTTACCAAAGAATGGGAAACCAACACTGTTTCTCATTACCTCATCAATCCTGAAATTACAGAAAACCAGCCCGCCGAAAAAACCGAAACTTTCGATACGGGATTTGTGATAACGGATTCTGCTTACTTTCAGGGAAAATTATATCTGATTGGTTATAAAAAGAATACCGATGTTTTTTTGTCTGTTTTTCAGGAAACCGAACCCGGAATTTTCTTTCGTGAGAATCCGAAAAAATATTATCTCGGAAGTGCTTTAACCATTGGTCAAATCGAGGGAATTGCAGTAGATGAAACAGGGATTTATATCTCGGGAGAAGAGTTTAAATCACCGCTCGGAAAAGTGAAACAGAGTTTTTATTTTATTCCGAAAGACGAATGGAGATTACGTTTAGAATAATTATATTTGTCGTCAATTATCATTTATCAATTATCATTTGTGGCGAATATTGTAGAAGAAATCAAAAAACCGATTGCCGATGAAATGAAATTTTTTGAGCAGAAGTTTTATGAATCGATGCAGAGCAATGTTCCGCTTTTGGACAAAGTCACCCGTTTTATTGTTACTACGAAAGGAAAACAAATGCGGCCGATGTTTGTTTTTCTCTGCTCGAAGTTGGTGGGAAATGTCAATGAAAAATCTTTTCGCGGAGCATCAATGATTGAGTTGATTCACACCGCAACTTTGGTGCACGATGATGTGGTAGATGAAAGTTTTAAGCGGCGTAATTTTTTCTCTATCAATGCTTTATGGAAAAATAAAATTGCAGTTTTGGTAGGTGATTATCTCTTGTCGAAAGCGGTTTTGCTTTCCACCGACCACAAAGATTTTGATTTACTTTCCGTAATTTCAAGAACAATCCGCGAAATGGCGGAAGGTGAACTTTTACAATTGGAAAAAGCCCGAAAACTCGACATTACCGAAGAAGTGTATTATGAAATTATCCGGCAAAAAACGGCAACTTTAATTGCGGCGTGCTGCGAAATCGGGGTGCTTTCAAATACCGATGATGAAGTTTTGGCTAAGAAAATGAAAGAATTCGGAACTTTCACGGGAATGGCTTTTCAGATTAAAGATGATTTGTTCGATTATCTTACTTCCAATATCATCGGGAAACCTGTAGGAATCGACATCAAAGAACAGAAAATGACTTTGCCGCTGATTTATACTTTGAGAACCGCCAACGAAATCGACCGGAAATATCATTTCAACACGATAAAACGCTATAATAACGATAAAAAAAGGGTAAAAGAACTCATTGAATTTGTGAAAAAATCGGGTGGATTAGATTATGCAATCAGTGTGATGAAAGATTTTCAGCAGAAAGCAAAAACGCTCCTCAATGATTTTCCCGACTCCGAAGCAAAACATTCTCTGGAACTGATGCTGGATTATGTAATTGAAAGGAAATTTTAAATTTTTTTTTAATCTTCAAAGATTATTTATTTCGGTGCTTCGCACCTTTTTTTATCCTTGCTTTTTATTCTACCAATATTTCGCGACTTCGTTGCTTATGATAAAAAAAATCTGCGTCATTTGCTAAATCTGCGGGAAAAGTCAAACTTCCAAATCCGCATTATTCAGCCGTAAAGAATTCATAATCACGGAAACCGAACTGAAACTCATCGCTGCTGCTGCAATCATCGGACTCATCAAAACGCCGAAAAAAGGGTAGAGCAATCCCGCTGCAACAGGAATCCCCAAAGTGTTGTAAACAAAGGCGAAAAACAGATTTTCTTTGATGTTTTTCAGCAATTTTTCACTCAGAATTTTGGCTTTTGCCACTCCGAAAATATCGCCTTTCAGTAAGGTAATTTCCGCACTTTCTATGGCAATGTCAGTTCCTGTTCCCATTGCAATTCCCACATCGGATTTTGCAAGAGCAGGAGCATCATTGATTCCGTCGCCACACATCGCAACAATTTTTCCCTGCTTTTGCAGGTTCTCTATCTTGGTTAATTTATCCTGCGGAAGACAGTTGGCAAAATATTTTTCGATGCCGAGTTCTTTCGCAACCGCTTTTGCTGTCTGTTCGTTATCGCCTGTCATCATTACGACTTTCACATTATTTTTCTTTAAAAATTCTATGGCTTTTCGCGAAGTCGGTTTTATCTTGTCTGAAAAACTTAGGAATCCGAGAACCTTTCCGGCTTTTGCGAGATAGGAAATGGTGTGATTTCCTTCAATTTTTTGTTTTAAACTTTCCGGAATTTCAATATTGAATTGTTTTAAAAGATGTTCGTTTCCAAGTAAAATCTCTTCATTGTTAATGATTCCTTTTACACCTTTCCCTGAAATATTTTCAAAGTTTTCTACTTTGTCAAATTGTAAATTTTCATTTTTAAATTCATGTAAAACCGCATTAGAAAGCGGGTGTTCTGAATTTTGATTAAGAGAAGCCGCCAGTTTCAGTAGTTCGTTTTTATCTGAATTTTCTGTCGGGGTAATTTCATTCAAACTCGGTTTTCCTTCCGTTAAAGTTCCGGTTTTATCAGTAACCAAAACATTTACTTTCTGCATTTGTTCCAACGCTTCGGCGTTTTTGATGAGGATTCCGTTTTTTGCACCTTTCCCGATTCCGACCATCAAACTCATCGGCGTTGCCAAACCTAAAGCACAAGGACAAGCGACAATCAGTACAGCAACAGCATTTACAAAAGCGTAAATCAGTTTATTTTCTCCGCCGAAAATATACCACAAAATAAACGTCAGAATTGAAATTCCGATAACCGTAGGAACGAAAATTTTTGAAACTTTATCCACCAATTTCTGAATCGGTGCTTTGCTTCGGCTGGCTTCATTCACCATTTTGATGATTTGCGAAAGCAGAGTTTCATCGCCGACTTTTTCGGCTTTCATCACAAAAACACCGTTTCCGTTAATCGTTCCGGAAGTTACGTTGTCGTTCGTTTTTTTCTCGACAGGAATTGGTTCTCCGGTAATCATACTTTCATCAACAGCAGAATTTCCTTCGGTAATTTTTCCGTCCACCGGAATTTTTTCGCCCGGTTTTACTTTCAGCAAATCCCCGATTTTCACTTCCGACAGCGGAACTTTTTTTTCCGTTCCGTTAATGATTAAATTGGCTTCATCGGGCGAAAGATTCATCAGTTCTTTAATGGCGTTCCCTGTTTTTTTGTGTGCTCTTGCTTCCATTAACTGTCCTAAAATAACCAACGTGAGAATCACACAAACCGCTTCAAAATAAAGCGGAATTTCGCCGTTGTGTGACAATTCGTGGGGAAGAATATTCGGGAAAAACAATGCCGTCAAACTGAAAATAAATGCCGCTGCAACACCTAAAGCAATCAGCGAAAACATATTCATATTCAGGGTTTTGAAAGAATTCCAGCCGCGTTTTATGAGAAACCAACCTGCATAAAATAGAACGGGAATTGTCAAAGCGAGTTCCAGAATTCCCTGAAACCGTGCCGAAAATGGAAAATCAATCCACATTTTTCCCATTGAAAGGATAAAAACAGGAATGGTAAAAACCAACGCTGTGATGAATTTCTTTTTCAGATTTTGGTAAGTATCGTCTTCTGCAATTTCGCTGGATTTTCCCGGAATCTGCACCAAATCCATTCCGCAAACCGGACAACCGACATTGGAATCGTAAACTTTATCGCCTTCACAAAACATCGGACAATAATATTTTCCGGCGTTTTTCTCTTGGTTCCCGATTCTTGGCTCTTGGCTCTTTTTAAAACCCTCTTTTTCTTCAATCGGAACAAGGAACATATTGCAAACCGGACATCTTCCCGGCTGGAAATAGAGTTTTTCGCCTTCACATTCCATCGGGCAGTAATAAACGGAACTTGGCGATATTTTTTGGTTTTGATTTTCGTGATTATGATTGCTGCAGCAGTTTCCCATTTTAAAAATTTTATGCAAATTTCCGAAAAACAGGGGAAAAGAAGTTGTAAATAAATGGAAAACTGTTATTGAATTTTGTGAGAAAGAAATTCATCACTTCAGTTTCTTTATTGTGTTGCTTTCAAGTAAGGATTTCATTTGCGTAATGGCTGTTTTGTTGAGTTGGATTAGTCGTTCACTCTGAGATAAGCCTTGCTGTATCAGTAAAGCATTGATACTTTCCATATTGCTCAAAACCACTAATTGTTCCAAAGTCGTATAATCTCTGATGTTGCCTTTTTCATTGGGATTATTGTCCCGCCATTCTTTGGCTGTAATTCCGAAAAGTGCTACGTTTAGCAAGTCGGCTTCGTTGGCATAAACAAAACTCGCTTGTTGTTTGGTAATTTCTTTTGGAATTAGATTTTCTTTGATGGCATCTGTATGGATTTGATAGTTTACTTTGGCTAAAGTACGTTGTAAATTCCATTCCAGTTTCAGGCGGTTGTTTTCATCTTCTTTTAATCGTTGGAATTCTTTGATGAGAAAAAACTTAAACTCTGCACTTAGCCACGTGGCAAACTCAAAGGCTATATCTCTATGGGCAAAAGTGCCTCCGTATCTTCCTGTTTTTGAAACTATACCGATAGCATTTGTTTCTTCAATCCAGCGTTTAGGCGTGAGGGAAAAACTGTTCGAACCTGCCATATTTTTAATTCCATCGAATTCGATGGAATTAAAATCCGGATTATTAAAAGTTTCCCATAAACCTATAAACTCAATAGTGCTTCTGTTTCTCATCCAGTTTTGAAGAATATAGTCACTGCGTTCCGTATCGCGGTATCTCGCAATATCAGTCAGGGAAATAAAATCCTCTTTTTTGTCTTCGTACAACACGATGTCTATTCCTTGTACATTTATCTTTTTACTTTTTGCCATATCCTGAATGTTTACAACAAAGATAAAATTTATTTTTAAGCAACTTCTTTTAAACCACCCCGCCTTTCAGGCACCCCTTCTTTGGAGGGGTGGCGTTTCATCGGAGATGAAATGACGGGGTGGTTTGTAAAGCGGTTCATATCACAATATCCCAAAAAATTATATATTTGCATTTACAAACCAAAAAAAGAAAAAGTATGACGTAACCGCCAAAAGGCAGACTTCAACGTAAAAATAAAATAGTGTAAGTATTATTTCTGAATAGAAAAATCGCCAATTTTTTTAGATTCTCAGAAATATGCAAAACCACTACACCGATGAGGTGTGGTGCAGCTTTGTGTATTGAGAATCTGGGTATGGCGATACCTTCTATTCGATACAGTTTCCGAAGTTGTCCACACTTTTTTTATTTGCCTAAATCCCAAGAACAGGACAGCGAAAATTAACTAATCTTTAAAAAATAACAAATGTTATGATAAAACATTTAATTACAATTTTTACAGTCCTGTCCGCTTCAATGATTTATGCGCAGGAAGGCAGAGTGGGAATCAATACCACCGAGCCGAAAGCAACGCTCGATGTTACGGCATCGGCGACAGATTTAACGAGAACAGACGGATTTATTGCACCAAGACTTACAGGAAACCAACTCAAAAACAAAGATTCCAAATACACAAATGAACAGACAGGAGCAATAGTCTACGCCACCGAAGCAGCAAGTCCCACAACCGCCAAAACTATTAACGTAACCGAAGCAGGATATTATTATTTCGACGGCACGGTTTGGCAGACGATGGAGAAAAAAGAACCGTGGAGAGTGCAGAATACTATGAAACAAGCCACGGAAAACGCCGAAAATATTTATCAGCAAGGGAAAGTGGCGGTAGGATTTACCGATGCCGATGCGGTTTCCGGAAAGCAGTTTGAGGTAAAAGGCAATATGAAAGCGAAAGCAACGGGCGCAAACAGCAGCACCGCCGTAGAAACCACCACCAATATGATAACCGCCAATGCTGAGGATGCCAATACTTCCAATTATTTTACGATGCTTCCGAATCTTACGGACGTAACGGTAGCAAAGAATGATTACAGCCAGATGTATAGCAGCCAGGTTATGCCCAATATGCAGAATCATTTTGTTATAGACTATACCAGTGATATGCAAAGTGGTTTTTCTTCTAATACAAGTCCGCAGGCGGCATCAGCTTCTATGTATGCAAATAACCAATGGGGAGACAGGGAAACCTCTATTAGAATGGCTTCATTCGAAGGCAGCCAACCCTTAGGTTCAGCTGAGATATACTTTGAGGCTAATGATAATGCAGGAGATGAAAGATTTGCAAGAATGGAGATGAGTGCCAGTAAGGGTATTAAATTTTTTCTGCAAAAAAGCCAATCCGCCGAGCAAGGTAATTACGGTTTTCCCTGGACTAACGGAAAAAGAGGGCAGGTTATGACAACACGCGGCACTCCGGCAGATACACAAAACTTCAGCCAGCTGACGTGGAGAGATGTAGCAGACCTTCTCATACTGAAATCTCCTAACGGCAACTGCTGGAAACTTTCGGTAAGTGATACAGGAGCACTCAGTACGGTTCCTACAGGTTGCGAAGTACCGGATTACAACCCTGCAGATTATGGAGGCAAATCCGCATCCGGCAGCACCGGCGATTCCTTGGCAGCAGACCAGCTGATGCAGCAGATGAAAGACCGGCAAAACCAGCAGGTGAAATCCCTTCGGGAAAAAACGGAAAAGCTGAAATCCGAAGCGGGAAAATAACAGCCGGCAGAAACACACCGTTTCGCCTTTTCAGGGTTCTTGTTTCTCGCTGATTTAGCAGATGGCACTGATTTTTTTATTAATTATAATCTGCAAGAATCTTGAAAAGGCTTTCCTGAAAAACACAAATTCTATATATTCAAAGAAGCAATCCTATTTACGGCAGGATTGCTTTCTGTTTTTGGATTTCAGGAATTACATCGATAAGAACAATGGCTTTTTGATAATCCCAATCTTCCTGAACGATTGTATTTAATTCCCGTTCTATCATTATGAAAATATAATATTTTATGGGGGACTTTAAGGAGTGGTTTGCTTAATATCCTGACAAAATTCTCAGAAACTGTTTAAATTTTTCAATCTTAATGCACTTAATTAAAAATAAACGAAGTTTATTCTTTTTCTAACATTAAGGATTTAAGTAAATTAAGAATGACTAAAATATTAAGAATCAATAAATTGATTTATTTAAGATAATTAAGAATAATTCTTTAATATCTTAATTATCTTAATGGTAAAAATATTTACATATCAAATTTAAACAGTTTCTCAATAAACAAAAATTCTATATATTATACAGAATGGGAATTTCAAAATTTTATGAAGAAATGAAAAAAGATTTTTATCTTTACGGTCAAATCGGCGATAATTTCGTTGAGTTTGAAATTGGCATAGAATATGACGGATTTCTCGCACAAAGAAAGTTTAATTAAAACAGATGATTTTATGAAAACAATAGATTTAAATACCAAAAATGTTCCTCTTGTCGCTATTGACAAAAGTCTGGACAAACTAAAAGATAAAATAATGTTTCCTAAAAAATTAGAAAGGGCAAACCAACTTTTATCAAAGGCGAAACTTCCTCCAAAAAAGTATCATAACTAATAAAAAATACGGATTAAAAATCCGTATTTTTTATTTTTAACCCTATCTAAGGTACTATTATTACTCTTTAATAAACTTCACTGCACCGCCATTAGACGACTGAATGAAATAAATACCTTTCGTAAGCGAACTTACATCAATACTGTTGTTTCCTGCATTTAACTTTTGTGTGGAAACCGTTTCACCAAGCATATTTACTATTTTGATGTTTGTTGTTTCTTTTACTTCAATATTCAAAATGCTGTTTGCTGGATTTGGGTAAATAGATATTGGTGATGTATTTATTGAAAGGTTATTGGTAGACATCGATGCTGTGCCAAAACGATATACTTCTGTCCCGTTATTTCGTATAGTAAACATTAAACTTCCGTCAGCATTGCTTCCTAAATTTGGATAATAATGAGAGGTGGTATTCAGCCCTGTTTCAAAAGGAGTCCATGTGTTACCATTATCGGTAGATATACGAAATGCAACATTGCAACCGATTGTTGATGCTCCATTATGAGATACAACAATTGCAGAATTGTTTGTCTTCATTCCAAAAATCTGGCAGTAAGCATCTGCAAAATAACCGGTTGCAGTGCTTTCCCAAGTGGTACCATTGTCTGAACTTGAAAATAAACCTTTTCCTCCTACCGAAGAAGCGAATAATTTACTGCCTTGTTTTTCCACATTCCAGATACCCGGAGTAGCAGGAAATCCTGTTCCCGTTGTCCACGTTTGACCATTGTCAGTACTTTTATAAACTCCGTTGGCTGTGCCTCCCAAAAATAGATTGGAAGAATCTGCAAGAAAATAACGCACCTGGCTACTTATTCCTGTAGAAGTATTCCATGTGTTGCCGTAGTCGCTAGAGTAATATACAGCTGTGCCGCAGGAAACAACAATATTTCCGTTTATCTCTGCAATGTCCCAAAATTTTGTAGAACCGGGCAAATTTGAAAATGTACTCCAAGTACTGCCTCCATCAATGCTTTTAAATAATTTATTGTCAGACCCCAGAAAAATATTACCATTGGTCGCAACCAATATACTTGTTAGTTTTTCGTTCAGAATGGTGGAATTTCCGGAAGTTATATTGTTCCAACTATCGCCATTATTGGTGCTTTTGAAAAGCCCTAATTCGGTACAAGCATAAATATCACTACCAAATCCTTTTATGGTTCTTGTTTGGCTGCCAAGAACCGTATCTGCTCCAACTACCATACTGCCTATTTGAGTCCAAGTCTGTGCATTTGCACTTGTCGTAATAGCAATGAAAAATGCTATTGCCATTGTTTTTAAAATATTTCGTATTTTAATTGCTTTCATTTTATTTTGTTTTTAGTTCGTCTTTTGATTTCTAAACTATGGGTTAGTTTTACTTTACAAAAATGGGGAAGAGTAACAAAGCAAAAAATAGGTAAAAAACTCAAATTTTTATAGGAAAAATTCCTATATCAAAAAGCAAGAAAAGTTTGTGAAAAATTATAAGAATATCTAAACTAAGTTGTTGTTAATAGCATATTTTACCAAAGCAATGGTGTTGCTGCAATTTGTTTTTTCGAGAATTTTAATGCGGTGGTTGTCAAATGTACGAACGCTGATGTTCAATTTATCGGCAATTTGTTCACGGGAAAATTCTTGCACGATGAGTTTCAGAATCTCCAGTTCGTGCGGTGTTAAGGTGTTTGTTTTTTCCTTTTTGATGTGGCTGTAAATGGTCGGGATAATTTCGTCGGAATAATAGTTTTCGTTGTTGGTGATTTTTTCGAGTGCCTGTAACAGTTGCGTTTTTCCTGAATTTTTAAGGATAAATCCGTCTGTTCCCGCTTTCAGGGACTCTTCTATTACCAGTTCGCTGCCATACATAGACAACATCAGCACCTTTATATGGGTGAATTTTTGTTTCACAATTTTGCACAATTCCGTTCCCGAGAGTACAGGCATACCGATGTCGGTAATTAAAACCTGATAGTTTTCAGGATTTTGAGCAATAATGTCAAGTGCTTCTTGCCCGTTTTTAGCTTCGGCAACAATTTTAAACGCCGTATCGTGAAGTACGCTTTTTATACCGTCAATGATGATATGATGGTCATCTGCAATGATGATGTTGTAAGTGTCCATTTGCTACTCGTTTAATTGATTTTTAACCGTGATTTCAAACCGCGAACCGCTTCCTTTTCCGGTATAAATATTTAATTTTCCACCTATCAGTTTAGTTCTGGCTTTTAAGTTTTTCCAGCCTAATCCTTCCGAATTTTCTATTTTTGACA
>CAZHFE010000030.1:19205-21251 GCA_964532055.1 uncultured Kaistella sp.
GTTCTGGCTTTTAAGTTTTTCCAGCCTAATCCTTCCGAATTTTCTATTTTTGACAAGTCGAAACCTATACCGTTATCTTCAATAAAAAACAGAAGATTATCATTGTTTTGATTCAGTTTAATATTGATTTGACTTGCTTTTGAATGCCGCACCATATTATTCAAAATTTCCTGAACAATGCGGAAAACAACTACTTCGGTTTGTTTAGATAAGTTTATTTTTAGCGCATCACCTGTTGTAAGCGAACAATGTACCGTTTGCGAATTATTGATTTGTACGGCAGTATTTTCAAGTGCTTTAAGCAGCCCGAAGTTTAAAATTTCAGGAACCAGATTGTGAGAAATGTTTCGCACTTCTGCGGTGGTTTCATCTAAAAGAGCCGAAACTTTTTGAAAATGATGATTGTTTTCGTCATCGGGCAGCAAGAGTTTCATTACAGAAAGTTTTTGCCCGATACTGTCGTGTAAATCTTGTGCAATACGGATTCGTTCTTTTTGCTCACCCTCGTAAAGTGCCTGCGTTTGCAATAAATGTTCGGTGCTTTTGTATTTTATTTTGCGAACATAAAAAAGCAGCAGCATTAATAACAGTAATAAGAGCGAACCAATGAAGAGGTAGAGGTATTGAAGGTATTTCTCGTGTTCTATTTTTGTTTTGTTTTCGGCTTCGTTGAGGTGGTATTTTGTTTCAAGTTCATTGATTTGTTTTTGGCTGGCTTCCTTTAAAATTTCGTTGTGTAATTTATATGCCTTGTTCCTTAAGTTTGCCTCTTCTTCAAATCGTTTTAATTTTTTCAGTATAATGGACTTTAACAACCAAGCCGCCAGAATATCGCTTTTTCGGGAAGTATCGGTCAAAGAAATGGCTTCATCAATAGTTTTGAGTGCCTCTTCATAATTTCCTTTGCTTTGATTTATTTCTGTTGCAGTCCATAAAACAGCAATAAGTGATGTGGTGTCACCTGTTTTTCTGGCAAAAGGCAACAATTCATTTAAAAGTTTATCTCTTTTTTCGTTTTGTTTTGTTTCGTGATAAGCAAGAGCAAGCAGCCGTTTGGCACTGATAAAAAGCGATATGTTTTTTTCGGAAGATTCCTCTTGTAGCACAATAGAACGCTCGAGATGCAGTATAGCGGGCTCAAAATTTCGTGTTTTATGGGCAATATTGATGAGCAAACCACCCAGGTTATTCTCTATTTTCATTTCCAAATCGGGGTCTGCACCGTATTGGTTTAAGGCATCAAGTGCTTTTTCATAGTTGATTTTTGCCTTTTCATAATTTCCGTCGGCGTAATAAAAACCTGCGGAAGCATTTAACAAACCTGCGTAATGTTCATAATAATTATATTTGGAAGAAAGCTCCAAACCTTTTGCAGAAACAACACCCATTTTTTTGTATTCCCCGGTTTTCATATAGGTATTTGCCAATTTTGATAATAGCAAAATTTCTGTTTCCGGCTGCAGGTTTTTCCGTTTTTGATAAAGACTGTCTAATTTTTTGGAAACCGTTTTTTTATCTGCAATGCTGTCTGTTGTGATAATAAATTTATCAATATTTTCCTGCGCTTTCGTGAAAACAGGAAGCAGACAAAAAAACAGGACTGTCGTGTAAAATTTCATCAGAACAAATATAGGTGATATTTATTCTTTTATTTTTGATAATTTCAGAATAAAGGTAATTTTTTCAAAAATTTTTATCAGATTTTATCCAGCTCAATCCGTTTTTTGTTCTTCGATTTCAGGAATTGGGTAGGAGAGAATCCGGTAATTTTCCTGAATTGATTGGAAAGATGTTGCACACTTTTATAACCTAATTTTTGAGAGATTTCCGTTAAAGTCAGTTCATTGTAAATCAAAAGTTCTTTTGCTTTTTCGATTTTTTGAAGAATGAAATACTGTTCGAGTGTTACGTTCTCGTTTTGTGAAAACAGTTTGGAAATTGCACTGTAATCCTTGTGCATTCCGGATTTCAGAAATTCGGATAGAATGAAATTTTCGGGAATATCTTCTTCGGAAATTTTGCTGATAATCAGCGTTTTTATTTTTT
>CAZHFE010000031.1:0-20993 GCA_964532055.1 uncultured Kaistella sp.
ATCCGAACATTCAGCCGAATAATGCCATTTTGGACGAACTCGAAAGTTTTGCAAACGCCATTACCGAAAATAAAAATGTGGAAGTTTCTTTGGAAGACGGAACGGAAGCACTGAAAGTGGCTCTTGAAATTGTGAAGTTGATTAGTTGATGTGATAATTTGGTAATGCTTTAATTTTATGCTGAAAACATTTTCGTTTTTTTTCTTATCACTTTTTATTTTCTCGTGTCAATCCAAAAAAGCGACAACAGAAAACAAATCCTTTAAAACAGACACTTTAACCTATTTCGACCAAAGCAGAAATCGTAAAATTCCTGTTGCTATTTATCAACCAGAAAATGAAAAGTTGGGAAATAAAATTCCGATATTTTTCAGTCACGGTTACGGAATGAATCATGGCGATGCCTACATTGCGGATTATCCGTATTTACTGGAAGCGTTAGCAGAAAATGGCTATTTCGTTGTGAGCATTCAGCACGAATTGAAAACCGATGAATTGCTTTCCCGCGAACTTCCTGCAAAAAAAGTAAGAATGCCAAATTGGAAACAAGGTTCCGCAAATATTGGTTACGTTATCAATCAAATTAAAACTAAATATCCCAAGTTAAAATTTGACAAATTAGTTTTATTGGGACATTCCAACGGAGCCGACCAATCTGCACTTTTTACCAATCAAAATCCGGAATTGTTGGATAAATTGATTACTTTGGACAACCGAAGAATGGATTTACCTCAAACTTCTCACCCGAAAATTTATTCGCTTCGTTCCAACGATTATCCTGCTGATGAAGAGGTTTTACCAAAGGAAGAAGAACAGAAAAAATTCGGAATTATTATTCAGAAAACCAATATCAATCACGACAGAATGGATAATGATGCCAATGAAGAAGAACGGAAATCTATCATCAATCATATTTTAAATTATTTAAAAAATTAACCTTAAAAAAAATCAATGAAAAATAATTTTTTACTGCTATTCGTATTATTTTCGATCTTCAGTTGTGCTCAAAAAACAAGCAAAACTGAAAATAAAATCAACTTAAAATCCAAGATTGAAAAAATCACGAAAGAGAAAAATGGGACAGTTGCAGTTTCCGTAAAAGGAATTGATTTTCCGTTTGAATTTAATAATGAAAATGCAAAGAAAAATCTGCCGATGCTGAGTGTTTTTAAATTTCATATTGGTTTAGCGGTTTTGAATGAAGTGGATAAAGGAAAGTTGGATTTGAACCGGAAAATTTTCGTGAAAAAATCGGATTTACTGGAAAACACTTACTCGCCAATTCGTAAGGAATTTCCCGAAGGAAACAAGGAATTTACTTTGGACGAATTGATGAAATATATGGTTTGCAAAAGTGACAACAATATTACCGACCTTTTATTGAAAACAATCGGTGGAACAGAAACGGTTCAAAAATTTATGAATGAAAAAGGTACTAAAAATTTTGTTATTAAATTGAATGAAGAGCAAATGCATCAAGGTGCAGATTTTCTTTATTTCAATACAACACAAACTCAATCTTTAAATCAGTTGTTAATCGATTTTTATAACAGAAAAATTGTCTCTAAAAAATCAACCGATTATATGTATAAACTGATGCAGGAAACCACAACCGGCGCCAATAAATTAATGGAACAATTGCCAAAAGGAGTTCTTGCGCACAGAACCGGTTCTTCCGGAAAAATAGAAACAGGACTTACCATTGCCGAAAACGACATCGGAATTGTAACTCTGCCAAACGGAAAAAAATATGCTGTTTCGGTTTTCATTAATGATTCTATGGAAAACGAAGAAGTGAACTGCAAAATAATTTCAGACATTTCGAAAATTATTTACGATTATTTATCCTCTGAAAAACAGTAATTTTTCTTTCATTGGAAGTAATTGAATTTTTGTAAATTTAGAAACTCGTTTTTAAACATTAAACTTTGAATATATTTATGAAGAACATCGTCGTAATCGGAGCCGGAACAATGGGAAACGGAATTGCCCACACTTTTGCACAAAGCGGTTTCAAAGTAAATCTTGTTGATGTTTCGCGAGAAGCATTGGACAGAGGAATGAAAACCATTACCGCAAATCTCGACAGAATTATCGCGAAAGGAAATCTGACCGAAGAACAAAAAGCCGAAACTCTCGGAAACATCACCACTTTTACAGAGTTGAAATCTGCTGCTCAAAATGCAGATTTAATTGTGGAAGCAGCAACCGAAAATCAGGATTTGAAGCTGAAAATCTTCGGACAAATGGACGAATTTTCCCCCGAAAACTGCATTCTCGCAACCAACACATCTTCCATTTCCATCACCAAAATTGCTTCTGCAACAAAACGCCCCGAAAAAGTTATCGGAATGCACTTTATGAATCCCGTTCCGATTATGAAACTCGTGGAAATCATTAAAGGTTATTCTACTTCCAAAGAAACTTTTGACACGATTTTTGAAATGAGCAAAACGCTCGGAAAAGTTCCTGTAGAAGTGAACGATTATCCCGGATTTGTTGCCAACAGAATTCTGATGCCAATGATTAATGAAGCCATAGAAACGCTGTACAACGGAGTTGCCGGAGTTGAGGAAATTGATACCGTGATGAAACTGGGAATGGCTCATCCAATGGGACCGTTGCAACTCGCAGATTTTATAGGTTTAGATGTTTGCTTAGCAATTCTGAATGTGATGTATGACGGTTTCAAAAACCCGAAATATGCACCGAATCCGCTTTTGGTCAATATGGTAATGGCAGGAAAAATGGGCGTGAAATCTGGTGAAGGTTTCTACGATTATTCCGAAAGCAAAAAAGCCGAAAAAGTTTCAAAAATGTTTTTGAAGTAAATGTTTTTCACAAGAAGTAAAAAAGAAAAAATCATCCAATTTTTTTTGGTCATTATTACGTTAGTAATGATTATTTTGCGTTTTTTACTGAACGAAAAAGGTCGCGTAACTCCTGATTCAATCAGGTTTTTTAGAACTGCCGAAGTTTTTCCGATAATAGATAATACAACTACTCCACTCGGTTATCCGCTGAGTTTGAGATTTTTCGATATTTTCGGTATAGATATGTTTTGGGCAAGTAAAATCATCGGAATTCTGGCGTTTCTTTTCATCATTTTTTTCGCATGGAAAAAGAAGTTCTATTTTAAAGAAACCATTTTATTAAGCGGACTTTTCAGCTTTGTTTCCATCTATTCTTTCACACTGAGCGAACCGCTGATTTTGCCTTTCGTTTTCGTGTTTCTATATGTTTCAAGACAAATTATCATTGATGAACTAAAGGGTTTCAAAGCATATTTGTATTTAAGTTTAATGTTGATTTTACTGTACAATATTCGCTATCCTGCACTGTTTTTCATGGGTGGAATTTTTCTCTACGGAGTGTTAAACTTCAAGAAGAATTATGGCAAAACATTTATTTATGCAGGTTTATCCGGATTTGCATTCGTGGTTTTATACCAAATTTTGTTCGTTAATTATTTTAACGAAACATATATCGAAAAAGCATTAGAAATAGCGTTCTATCCTACCTCAAAACTATTGAAAGAACTTCTTTTAGGTTTAACGACTACTTTCAATCCGTTTGTTCATATTGCAAATCCGAATGGCGGAATCATCAATTACGGAATTTACGGAATCGGTTTTCTAAATATGATACTAATGGTGTTTCTTTTCATGAAAAATCCGCTTTCCGAAACCGAAAAATTTATGATTTTCACAGGAATCATCGGAATTGTGTGTTCCTATTTCATTCAATATTTTTATGTGGTAGATTCTATTGATTATCGGCTTTTAGCGCCATTTATTTTTCCGGTTTGGTTAGTTTACTTTAAAAAACTGTACAAAATTTTCGGCAGATTAGTTTACGGAATTATGATTTTAAGTTTAATGACGGGCTTTGTTTTCACATGGCTTTCTAAAGGAAATTATCTTGAAAATCGTAGAAAAATATCAACTTTTCTGAAAACCGAACAGCTAGAAAAAGTTCCTCTGAAATTCTATATAAAAGAAAAATCAAACCTAAACGAAATACAAATCGCAGAGTTACTAAGTACCGTTAATCACAATATAGAAATCACTTATCTAGCAAAAGATACTTTGCAATACGGTACTTTAACGAAATATAAAGTTTTGAAAAAAATCAAAATTGACCAGAACAAACATCAATAAAATTTCATTATCTTTGAGCAAGTTTTAAACATTAAAAAAATGAAATTACCTAAGTTTTTATTAGCTGACAATTCAGATTTTCCTGAAGATTTATTTGTAGTGCATACGGAGTATCCGAGATTTATCCTGAATGTGGAAGAGGAAGAAGTGGAATGGTTAGATGATTTGGAAGGCGACGATGAAGAAACAATGGCAGATGAAGCAACGAAAGTTGTGGAAGCCGCTTTCAAATGGTGCGATGACGAACTCGCAAAATATGACGAAGAAGACGACGACGACGAATAAATAAAAGAAAAAAAGGAACTCTGAAAATGAGTTCCTTTTTTTGTAGGAGATTCTTTTATTTCACAATCTTCATTTCATTAAGCAGCCATTTAGAATCTGCGTATTTATCAATGATAAAGAGAATGTATTTGGTATCGACCATGATGTTTCTACACAGTTTCGGGTCGTAATTGATGTCGCTCATCGTTCCCTCCCATTGTCTGTCGAAATTCAAGCCAATCAGATTCCCATAAGCATCTAAAGCCGGACTACCCGAATTTCCGCCGGTTGTGTGATTACTCGCAGTGAAATTCACGGGAACATCACCGGTTTTGTCTTGATAAATTCCGAAATCCTTGTTTTTATGCAAATCAATAAGTTTTTTGGGTACATCAAACTCATAATCTCCCGGAACATATTTTTCCATAACACCTGCTAAATGCGTTCGGTAATGGTAAGAAACCGCATCTCTTGGTTGAGAACCCGCCACTTTTCCGTAAGTTACCCGAAGTGTTGAATTGGCATCAGGAAAGAATTTTCGGTCTTTATCAGTTTCCATTTGCTGCGCCATGAATTTTTTCTGAGCTTCGTCAATATGTTTTTGGAAAACATCATAATATTCATCAGTTGTTTCCAGGTAAGTACTTTTCAATGAAGCGAAAAGCTGCATCAGCGGATCTTTTTTAAGATTTTCTACCAGTGCTTTTGGGTTTTCAAAAACCTTGTTAATATCAGCATTTACCGTTGCTCCGTTAAAAGTTCCTCTTCCTGTCATTACTGAATTTTTAGACAAATCATCTATCAGTTTAAGATTCTGGTTTTCGTCTTTGTATTTTTCAAATCCTTTCGGTAAAAATTTTTCTCTGGTTTTGTTGGCATAAAGTGCCAAAACTTTTGCAGTAACTTTTGCATCGAGTTCTGCATCGAAGTTTTTGTAAATTCCCGACAATCGTTTTTTGAAATTTCCTAAAGCAAAATCGTCCATTTTTCCCTCCTCTATTGCAGTAGAAAAATTATTATAAAGATTTGCAAGTGTGAACATTTCCGCATTTCTCACAACTTCTGAGTACAATGCTTTGTTCAGAGCGTACTGTGATTGAAGCGAGTAAAGACGATTCAACTCACTGAGTGTTTTAGTGATTTCGCTGTTTTTCTCCACGAGCTTTTTTTCGTATTCCGTTTTTTTGGCAACGGCATCAGATTTTTTCAATCCCTCTACTTCGCCTATCCACTTTTTCCAATAATTGGCTATTGAAGCATATTTCGCTGAATATTTGATTTTTGTTTCAGGGTCTGTACGCATTTTTTCGTCTATAGTTTTCAGCGCAACATCTCTTACCGCAATCATTGCAGGATCAATCTCCGTCATGATTTTATCTACAGCAATTGCCGGAAGATATTCTGTAGTTCTGCCTGGAAATCCGAATACGAAAGTGAAATCGCCCTCTTTTTTATCCTGAATGGAAACCGGTAAAAAATATTTCGGTTTGTAGGGAACATTGTCTTTAGAATATTCCGCTGGTTTATTGTTTTTATCGGCATAAATTCTAAACATAGAAAAATCGCCTGTATGTCTTGGCCAAACCCAATTATCGGTATCTGAACCGAACTTGCCAATTGAACTTGGCGGTGCACCGACTAAACGAATGTCTTTGTAAGTTTCAATCACAAAAGCGTAATATTTGTTCCCGTAATACATCGGTTTTACAACTACTTTTTGATAGGGTTCTAATTTGAAACCCGCTTTTGCCGCTTCAATATTCTTATTGATCTGGTTTTCTATTTGTGTTCCTTCCAGATTTTCAAGATCTTTTATAATCTGATTGGTTACTTCTTTTATATCAACAATAAAATCTACCGTAACTCCAGGATTCGGCAACTCACCGCTCATATTTTTTGCCCAAAAACCATCGCTTAAATAGTCATTTTCTACGGAAGAATGACTTTGGATTTGTCCATAACCGCAGTGATGATTGGTAAGGAGTAAACCTTGTGGCGAAATTATTTCCGCAGTACAACCGCCATTGAACTGTACCACCGCATCTTTTATACTTGGTTTTTCGGTATTGAAAATATCTTTAGCCGAAATTTTCATTCCCATTTCTTTCATCTCTTTTTCATTAAGTTCTGTGGGAATCCACATACCGCCATATTGCTGTGCAAAAGCCATTACCGTCGGAATGAAAACTGCTGCGAGTAAAAATTGTCTTTTTATCATGAATTTAATTTTTAAAAGTGAGGGATAAAAATAAGAAAAATATCAGAAACTGCTAAATTCCACTGGTTTCATTTCTGATGATTTCTGCTTTATCGGCAAGTTCTTTGGGATCTTCTGTGGTGTTGTAATATAGCCATTCGATTGCACGAGGAAATTCCTGCGACCAATAAAATTCCTGATGTTTTCCGTCATGATTAATACTGATTTTAAAATCAAACTGCAGTGAGTGTGAATTTTCCCAGCGTTCCATGGTTTCTCGGAAAAGAGCAATTCTTTCGGTTATTTCAGAACCTTCTTGTTCACCGCCGTATAAATAAACTTTGATGTCATAAGGATTTTTAAAATTCATCTGCGGAAAATTATTTTCGGGATTCACCCAAAGCGACGGCGAAAAAATCATCAGTTTAGAATAAACTTCGGGATAGAGAAATCCGCTGTAAATACTAATCAACCCACCCAAAGAACTGCCGCCGATTCCGGTAAATTCTCTTTGGGGTTTTGTGCGATAAACAGAATCTACATAAGGTTTCAGTGTATCTGCAAGAAAGCGGAGGTATTTTTTTCCTTCGGCATTTTCGGTGATGGAATCATAATCTAAAACGTATTCTTTGATGCGGTCTTCACTGCCGTTTTCTATGGCGATGATGATGACGTCGCCTCTTCCGTATTCCGCAAGAATGCTCATTTTTTTATCGATTTCCCAATTTCCGTAAGAAGAACCTTCATTGAAAAGATTTTGTGCATCTTGCAGGTAAAGCACCGGATAAGTTTTGTCGGTTTTATAGTAATTGTAAGGAAGTAATGCCCAAATTTTTCTGGTCTTATTCAGCTGCGGAATAAAAAATTTATCGGATATAATTTCCACAATCGGGAAAAATTCTTTTTTAAAAGGTCCCCAATTAATTCTCCACCGTTCAACAATATCGTCGGTTTCTACTGCTGATTTTTTAATTTTTCTGTTGGGTGTGATGTTCCCGAAACGGTCTATTTCTACGTTTTCCCAACCTCCTCTGGTAAATTTATATTCTATATTTCCGGGGAGTTTGTCATCATCAATATCAATGGAATAAATATTTTTCTTATCGGTTTTCTTTAACTCGAATTTTAAATCTCTCGGATTCCATTTATTGAAATTTCCTGTGATATAAACGGGTCTTTCATCATCTTCATTAGATTTTAGGATAAATTTCATTGCAGCGTTTCTGTACTATTTTTGAGAAGCTAAATGTATGAAATTTATTTTTCAGAGCTTCAGTAAAGTTTCTGAACTTTGCTTTTCATTTTAAAATAAAAAATCTTTATTTTTATCCCATCATGACAATCCTCGAACTCAAAAAACTTTTCCGGCAAGAACTCTCTGCAATGTATACAGAATCTGAAAGTGCGGAACTTTTCGCGGTTTTCACTCAAAAAATTACAGGATTCAATAAATTTCAGCAGAGAAAATTTCTTCATCAAGAATTGTTAAAAAGCGATATCCCTGATTTCGAAATGATTATCAATACATTAAAAACCGGAAAACCTTTTCAGCAAATTTTAGGAGAAACCGAATTTTACGGCATGAAATTTTTTCTGGACGAAAATGTATTGATTCCGAGACCCGAAACGGAAGAACTTTTGGAACTCGCAATAAATGAAATTACAAAGTGTAAACTGCGAAATGTAAATCTTAAAATCTTCGACATCGGAACAGGAAGCGGAATTATTCCCATTGTTCTGAAAAAACATTTTCCCGAAGCAGAAATTACCGCCGTTGAGATTTCTAGTGAAGCCCTAAAAATCGCTAAAAAAAATGCAAATTTTCACAATACTGAAATCGAATTTATCCACACCGATTTTCTGAATGAAAAAGTGGTTGGTATTTATGATGTTATCATCTCAAATCCGCCATATATCGGGATTGATGAAGAGCATGAAATCGCAGATTCGGTAAAAACCTTCGAGCCAAAAACGGCATTGTTTTCCCCAACTGAAAATGCGTTGATTTTCTATAAAAAAATTGCAGAAACCTGTAAAAATCACCTATCTGAGAACGGCATGGTTTTCCTAGAAATCAATCAGAAATTAGGACAAGAAACTTTAAATATTTTTAAAGATATTTTGCCTGAGTCGCGATTGATAAAAGACATTTCGGGAAATGATCGTTTTATTTTCGGGGTGAAGTGATGAAAAAAGCGCGAGCGAAGCGAGCGCCGAAAAGTATTTTTTAGAGATAAAATAATCAACCAATTTTTTTCTTCACAAAAACCTGATACGCCATATAAATCAGTGGAAGTGCCATAATTCCTAAGAAAAAAGAATTTTCAGCAGCTTGTCCCGGAAAAAGCAAAACAGCATAAACCAACCCGAAAAATGCACCGCCTAAATGTGCAGCATGACCAATATTATCATTCTGACGCGGATTGAGCATCATATAAACTGAATAACCGAAATACAGCAATCCGAAAATATAACCCGGAACACTGAGTTCCGGAGGCAAAAAAAGAATTCCTATCTTGATTAAATCCGGAAACATCGCCACACTTGCAAAAATAATTCCCGAAACTCCGCCGCTTGCTCCGATTGCGGAATACCAAGATTGATTTTTGTAAAGATACAGACTAAACAAATTTCCTGATAATATCGCCCCAAAATAGATGATAATGAATCCCGTTGTTCCAAAAATTTGAAAAATCGGAGGGCTGAAAATATACAAAACATACATATTTAGCAAAAGATGCATCAAACTTCCGTGCAGAAAGCCCGAAGAAAGCAAACGAATGTATTCTTTCCGGTGAAGAATTGCGCCTACATTGAATTTGTATTTTTCAAACAACTGCAGATTATTAAAACCCATATAACTGATAATCGCGGTTGCTACAATGATAACTAAAAGTACCGTATTCATTTATTTTTGATTTAAACAATTTCCGAAGTCAAACTTCGGGATAATAATTTTTCGTGCATTGATTTCAGAATTTCCAAACTACCTGTTTTTACGGTACATTTCCCTTTGTAATGAACAAGAATGGTACATTGTTCCGCTTGTTCCAGGGTATGTTCGCAAATCTCAATTAAAGATTCTATCACAAAATCAAAAGTATTGACATCATCATTCCACAGCACAAGTTTATACACTTCATCTTCCAGCTCCAAAACATCTACATCTTGTTGATGTTCCCTTTTAGGGTCGTCATAATAGTGTAAGAAATATTTTCCGATTGTCATTTTATCTGTGTTTGTAATTTTAGATTTCGCCCATTTCATCGGTAATTTCATCAATGAGGTTAGGTTCTTCATAAGTCAATTCCACCAAATCGACACTTTTATTATTCATCTTGAGAATCTTGAAATGATAATCATTAATGTCGAATTCCTGACTTTCTTCGGGGATTTCTTCTAATTCATGCAAGATAAATCCCGCTAAAGTATTGTACTCGTTGTCTTCTGAAAGCGAAAATTCCTTCGGCAAATGTTCATTAATTTCATCTAATGGCTGTGTTGCTTGTACCCAATATACATTCTCTCCTACTTTATCTACTATTTTCTCTTCGTCATCTTCTTCATCCTGAATTTCACCAACCAATTCCTCCAGAATATCTTCTAAAGTGATGATTCCCTCCGTTCCGCCAAACTCGTCAATAACAACTGCCAAATGCTGTTTTTTCTGCTGGAAAACTTTCAGTAAATCCGAAATCTTTTTACTTCCCACTACAAAAAATGCTTCACGCATCAAGTCTTTCAGGTCGTCATGACTTAATTTTCCGCTTCTGCGAATATACTCGCGAATGATTTCTTTTGCATAAAAAATCCCGATAACATTGTCTATGGAATCTTTATACACCGGAAGTCGGGAATAACCACCGTCCATAATTTTATTCATAATTTCTTCCACAGAATCTTCAATGTCGATGGAGGAAATATTTTGTCGGGGAACCATAATCTGTTTTGCAGAATGGTCTGTAAAATCGAAAGCATTTTTGATGATTTCATAATTTTCTTCTTCTATCTCACCCGAATCTGCAGATTGCTTCACCAAAAGCTGTAATTCTTCCGTTGAATGTATTTCGTGTTCGGAAGCAGGATGAATTTTTACCAATCTCAAAAATCCGTTCGACATCTGATTCATTGTCCAGATAAACGGTTTGAAAACGGTATAAAAAACTATAAGCGGAACCGCAATTGCCATTGTTGTGGGTTCTGCTTTTCTTATGGCGATGGATTTTGGAATTAACTCCCCAAAAACAATGTGCATTACCGTAATCAAGAGAAAACTTATTATCAATGAAATAGTAGTAATTGTCGCTTGAGCTATTTCAAAATCAAAATAATAAAAAATTTTTTCTATAATATGGTGCATAGCACTTTCTCCTACCCAACCTAAAGCAAGAGAAGCCAAAGTAATCCCGAGTTGCGTTGCAGAAAGATATTCATCGAGATGTTTGATGATGTGTTCCGCTTGTTTCGCCATAGAATTTCCTTCCGCTGCTTTCAGCTGAATTTGCGAATAACGAACTTTAACAATTGAGAATTCTGCGGCTACGAAAAAACCATTAAGTAATACAAGAAATAATGCAAGCAAAAGCTTGACGACATCCGAATCCATTTGTAAGTTTAATAAATTATGACAAAGATATAGAAAATAATTTAATGAAAAATTGGAAAATTCAATAAAAAATTATATAATTGCATTAATTATTAATTAAATTTATTATGAAAAAACTTTTATTATTGTGCTTTATTGCACTAGGTTTTGGGATTAATGCACAAACAGGATTGACGATTTATTCGAACGATTTTGAAAGTGCAACCAATGGTTCAAAACCATCCGATTGGGTATCGGGTTGGTTTGGTAGTGCTACTGCTGTACCTGCAGCGCGTAACGACTTTATGGTAAGAAACGCTACAGACTGTGCAGGAAACTCGGTAGATGGTACAGGACAGCATCTGCAGATTGTGAGATACGCATCTAATGCGTTTTCTGCTTGTCTTTATGGAACGCAAACAGGTACTACTTACAAACCTTTACTCTACAAAGAGATAGATGCCCGTGATTACAATAATATTATTGTAGATTTTGACTGGCTGTGTCAAGGACAGACAGGTCAGGATTATGGCCGCCTCGCTGTATCCTTTGATGAGGGGGTTTTTTATTGGGTAGACAGCAGTTTGTTGGGAGCATCTACCAAGCAGCATATGAGCATTAATCTTTCCGATTACTTTGACGGAGACGGGATTGAGAATATCAATTTCAAAAAATTCTATATAGGATTTGTTTTTGAAGCGAATAATTCTGTTTATAATGCTCCAAGTTTGGCAATAGACAATTTTGTAATAAAAGGTGATAAGCCAACCGTTGCTCCAAATTGTACAACCTTTGTAAGACCTACAAACGGGGCAACTATTGATGCAGGAGCAGCAGAAATGGGATGGAATATTGCTGCAGATGCTTCAGCATATAAATTGGCTGTAGGAACTACTCCTGGTGCAAGCAATATATTCAATGAAACTGTTGCAAATACCTACACCTACGTTCCTTTGGCTGTAAACTCTACTTATTATGCTAGATTAGTACCTACCAATGCTATAGGTGATGCTGTAGGATGTCCGGAAATTACCTTTACAACAAACAATACAATATCATATTGTCCGGCGGGTGCGGATCAGGTAGATGAGTTGATCTCCAGAGTAAGGTTTGCAGACATCGATAATTCTTCTACCGGAGGTACGGGATATCAGAATTGGACAGCAGTAGAAGGTAACGTGAGAAAAGGAAAACCATATCTCATGACAGTTAACCTTACTCCTGCTTATACTGGAGACGTGATAGCTGCCTGGATAGATTATGATAATAACGGTGCATTTACCAGTGATGAGAAAGTAATATTGGAGGGTACTGCAGCATCCCCGCAAACCAAAACAATCACTATTCCTAATACAGCTGTTACTGGAAAAGTACGTATGAGAGTAAGAGTAGATTATCAAGCTGCTGACATACAGCCATGCGGATATACCACTTATGGAGAGGTAGAAGACTATACCCTTAATATCTGGGATAATGTGGTCCCTTCTTGTGTAACTGTTACAGTTCCAAATGGTGCCGCAATGAGTCCTGCTAATATTACTTGGCAAAAATCTCCTGTAGCAGACGGATACAAATTATATATCGGTACTACTTCAGGAGGAACAGATATCGTAAACGGTACTTCAGTAACTGCTACCACATATAGTCTGACTGTATCGGCAAATACAACATACTATGTAAAAGTAGTGCCGTATAATGATTTGGGAGATGCCGTAGGTTGTACAGAGAGTTCTTTCACTACAGCAGCTGTTTTGTATTGCGCTGCAACACACGCTACTATTAATGCAGATAGAATTACCAATGTAACTTTTGCAGGTATTAACAATAGTTCTACTACATCTGCAACAGGTGGTTATTCAGATTACACTGCAATTAAAGGTGGAGTGAAAAAAGGAGATACTTACCCTATGACTGTAGCAATTACTTCTGGTAATGCCAATGACAAAGCAAAAGTTTGGATTGACTATAACCAAGATGGTAATTTCACTGATGACGAAATGACAGAATTGACCAAAAATCCTGCATCAGGAGCTGCAACAAGTGCAACTGGTAATATTACTATCCCTGCAACTGCATTGAACGGAGATACTCGTATGAGAATCAGAATGTCAAGACAAGCAAGTGCAGCTACAATCGTAGCATGTGGTAATCTTTCTGCACAGGGAGAAACAGAAGATTACACGCTAAATATCGCAGAAATTGCCCCTGCTTGTACTACACTTTCTTCTCCTGCTAACAGCGCTACAGGAGTATCTGTTAATCCTACACTTAGTTGGACTGCTGTAACACCTGTATTAGGATATAAACTTTCTCTTGGAACCACTTCCGGAGGTACAGAAGTACTCAATAATGTCAACGTAACAACAGGAACTTCTTATAATGTAACTTCATTAGCAAATAATACCACGTATTATGCTAAAGTTGTTTCTTACAATGCTGTAGGAGATGCTACAGGATGTACAGAAACTACCTTTACAACAATTGCAGCGGCACCAAGTTGTACAACCATCACTTCACCAGCAGACGGAGCGACAGGTGTAGCTAAAAATGTAACAATTACATGGAATTCAGCAGCAGGAGCAACAGGATATAAAGTATATATCGGAACTTCTTCAGGAGGCACAAATGTGGTAAACGGAACCGAAGTTGCAACTACTCAATATGCAGCTACATTATTAGATGGCACTCAATATTTCGTAAAAATTGTACCTACTAACGCAGGTGGCGATGCTACAGGGTGTACAGAAATTTCCTTTACAACAGCTGCTGCAGCACAACCGCAAAACTTGTTGGTAGTTGATTTGTCTGTAACAAACCGAATTACTGTTACTGCAACCGCAGGATTATCTTTCGGAACGGTAAGTGGTGACCCTTTTGACGGTTTCTACTTAAAAGACTTTTTATCAAATGCAGGGACTGTAACTGTACCAACTGCTCCTGTATTTGTAGGTACTCCAAACCTCACTGCAGCATCAGTGGCGACAAACAATAATCCTAGAATGTACCGTGCAAGTTCAGGTGCTGATCCAGGATTCAACATTTGGGGATTCACAGCCGCAACTTCAGCAAGCTTTACTGCGGGGCAACTGGCATTTACCGGTTCGGTTACATGGACTGTAACTCCAGCAGTGTACAATGCAGCAATGACTGCTCCGACAGGTGGCGATGTTTATTACGTTGCAGATGGTTTAGGAATGCTTGGTACTGCTACTTTGATTGGTAAATACACCGTAGTGAAAACAAATTTGGCAACAATAGATGTTAATAAGAACAATATCTCTGTATATCCAAACCCATTCACAGATGTATTGAAAATCTCTGATGTTACAAATGTGAAATCTATTTCTGTGAATGATATGAGCGGAAGACAGGTGAAAACACTGAAACCAGCAGCAGAGCTTAACCTTTCATCTCTAATCTCAGGAACTTACATCGTAACTCTTCATATGAAAGACGGAAGTGTAAAAACCATCAAAGTGATTAAAAAATAAGAATATCTTTTAATCATAAAAAGAATCCGCCCCCAAAAGGGGCGGATTCTTATTTTGGAAATCTATGGCTAAAATTTTCTTCAAAAATTATTCATAACCTAAGAAACAGATGGTGATCCGGAACATTGAAATTTTGAAGCGGTAATAATCTTTGTTCCATAGAAAAAATATCTGTGTAGAAAGAATTAAAAAACGAACAAGGGAACTCCTGATTCCTTTTAGATAATATTTTATAATCGAATCTATAGATAGTGAAGCATAGAAATTGTAATATATCAATGAAAGAAAAATAACCCAAAAACTAAAACTGATGCAAATCACCGACATATTGGTAATTGTTAATATTGCCACGAGAAAAAAGCACCGGAAAATTTCGGTGCTTTTTTTATGTTAATTTCTTTAAAAATTTACTATGAATTTTTTAATGCTTCCGCTCCACCAACAATTTCGAGAATTTCATTTGTAATAGCAGCTTGACGCGCTTTGTTATAGAAAATTACCAAATCATTTTTCAACGCTTGTGCGTTATCTGTTGCTTTGTGCATCGCCGTCATTCTTGCACCGTGTTCAGATGCCACAGAATCCAAAACTGCTTTATAAACCTGTGTTTTAATAGATTTCGGAATCAGCACATTCAGGATTTCTTTAGCATTCGGCTCAAAGAGATAATCGGTATTTGCAGCACCTTGATTTTCAGAAAGTGCAATTGGTAAAACCTGCTCAGTTTTTACTTCCTGAGTTGCCGCATTGATGAATTTGTTATAGGTAACATAAACCTTATCAAACTCTCCTTCTCTATATGCTTTCATTACGCGCTCCATAAAATCGGAAACTGCATCAAAACTCATCGAATCAAAAATCGCACTTTGATTGTCATAGACTTTTCTGGTTTTTCTCAATGCTTCAAACGCTTTTTTACCTACAGAAAGAATTTCAACTTCGTGATGGGTATTGCCGATGAAGTGATTTAGCTCCTTGATTACAGACGAGTTAAAAGCACCTGCAAGTCCTTTGTTAGAAGTAACCGCAATCAAAAGTATTTTCTTCACTTCTCTTTCTGTGGTATAAGTTGCCACTTCTTCCAAATCAGCAGAAGAACTTACGTTTTCTATGATTTCCTGCAATTTTTCAGAATAAGGTCGCAACATTACGATAGCATCGGTCGCTTTTTTAAGTTTCGCTGCCGAAACCATTTTCATCGCACTCGTAATTTGCATTGTAGAAGAGATTGAAGTAATTCTTCCGCGTATTTCCTTTAAATTTGCCATTCTGTCTCTGGTTCAAAGTTTAAGGTTTAAAGTTTAAAGTTCAAAAACATTGAACCTTAAACTTTAAACTTTGAATTATTTTAGTTGTATTTAGAAGCTAAATCTGTTGCTGCCTGTTTCAAAGCATCGGTTACGGAATCATCAATTTTACCTGATTTGATTGCCAACATTGTTTCTGGGTGTTTTGTTCTGAGGAATTCTACATATTCCTTCATAAACTCTTTCACTTTATTTACCGGAACGTTTTTCAACAGGTTTTCAGTTCCTGCATAAACCATTGCAACTTGGTCTTCAACACGAAGCGGCGAATTTACCGGCTGCTTCAGTATTTCTACGTTTTTCTCACCTTTAGTAATTACGGCAAGTGTAGAAGCATCAAGGTCTGAACCGAATTTTGCAAACGCTTCCAATTCTTTATACTGAGCTTGGTCGAGTTTCAGAGTCCCCGAAACTTTCTTCATTGATTTAATCTGTGCATTACCACCAACTCTAGAAACCGATATTCCCACATTGATTGCAGGACGAACTCCGGAGTTGAACAAGTCTGATTCCAAGAAAATCTGACCGTCAGTAATAGAAATTACATTGGTCGGGATATATGCGGAAACGTCTCCTGCCTGAGTTTCAATAATCGGAAGTGCTGTGAGAGAACCGCCGCCTTTTACCATTGGTTTCAGAGATTCAGGCAAATCGTTCATTTGTGCTGCAATAGTATCGTCAGCAATTACTTTAGCTGCTCTTTCCAACAATCTAGAGTGCAGGTAGAAAACATCTCCAGGATATGCTTCACGTCCCGGTGGTCTTCTTAGCAATAATGAAAGTTCACGATATGCAACTGCTTGTTTCGATAAATCATCATAGATAATCAACGCTGGTCTTCCTGTATCACGGAAATACTCTCCGATTGCAGCTCCTGCCATTGCAGAATAAACCTGCATTGGAACAGGATCGGAAGCATTTGCTGCTACTACAACTGTATAAGCTAAAGCTCCTTTGTCTTCTAGTGTTTGAACAATCTGTGCAACTGTTGAAGCTTTTTGTCCGATAGCTACATAAATACAATATACTGGTTGACCTGCATCATAAAATTCTTTTTGGTTTAGAATCGTATCGATTGCAACAGTAGTTTTTCCTGTTTGTCTGTCACCAATAATCAACTCTCTTTGTCCTCTTCCTACAGGAATCATAGAGTCGATTGCCACGATACCTGTTTGAAGCGGTTCGTTTACCGGCTGTCTGAAAATTACTCCCGGTGCTTTTCTTTCCAAAGGCATTTCGTACACATCACCTGCAATCGGACCTTTTCCGTCGATTGGGTTTCCGAGAGTATCAACTACTCTACCCAACATTCCTTCGCCGACTTTAATAGACGAGATTCTGTTGGTTCTATTTACGGTATCACCTTCTTTTACGAGTTTGGATTCACCGAGAAGAGCAACACCTACGTTGTCTTCTGCAAGGTTCAAAACGATTCCTTCAATACCGCTTGAGAATTTTACTAATTCTCCGTATTGTGCGTTTTCTAAGCCGTAAACAAGAGCGATACCATCACCGATGGTTAAAACAGTTCCTACCTCTTCTACATTTGATTGTGTATCGAAGTTGGCTAATTGTTGTTTAAGAATTGCAGATACTTCTGCCGGATTTATTTCTGCCATTTTATGGTTGTTTTTGTCTTAATTTAATTGAAATTCTTTTTTCAGTTTGCTGAGTTTTGTTCTTACGGAAGCATCTATTTGCTGGTCGCCGACTCTTAAAATATAACCACCCAAAACATCGGGATTGATAATGGTTTTCACATCAAATTTATTGTCGTGGTTTACCAAATCGGTTGTTTTCAAAATCTTGTCAATGTTTTCATCAGAAAGCTGTGAAGCAGCAGTGAGCGTGATTCTCTGCACTCCGTTGATATCCTCAACTTTGTTGATAAATTCTTGCGCGATATTTTGCAGTTGGTTTTCTCTGCCGTGTTTGATGACCAATTGAATCAGGTTTTGCGTAACCGGTGAAAAATTTTTGAAAATTTCTCTAGCAATCGCTGCTTTCTTTTTTATATCAATTATTGGGGAATTAAAGAAATTTTGTAATTCTTTTGATTTCCCTATGGTTTTCACAACATCACCCATTTCTGCAAATACGGAATTAGTATTTCCCGCTTCCTGCGTAAAATTGAGCAAACCTTGTGCGTATCTTTTTGCTACTTTAGATGTAAGCATTTTTAGTTCAGGTTAGATTTGTTAAGAATATTTTCTACCAAAGCATTTTGTGCAGCATCATTGTCTAATTTCTGCTTCAGAATCTGCTCTGCAATATTTACGGAAAGTGAACCGATTTGATTTTTAATATCTGCCATTGCTGCGGTTTTCTCTGCCTGAATAGATTGTCTTGCTTGCTCAATCATTTTATCTCCTTCCGCTTTTGCAATATCTTTTGCTTCACCTACAATTTTGTCTTTGATTTCTCTGGCTTCTTTTAGGATATTATCACGCTCTATTTTCGCTTCACGGATAATATGTTCGTTTTCGGCTTTCAGATTCTGAACTTCCTGTTTTGCCAATTTTGCCTGATTAAGGGAATCAACTATGGTAACTTCTCTTTCGTTGATGGACTCCATAATGGGTTTCCACGCAAATTTTTTCAATACAAAAAGGAGTAATAAGAAAATAAGCGACTGTATGATAAACAGACCTGATGAAAATTGTTCTATTAAATTTGCCATAAATTGGGTATGATATGATTTAAAGTATTTTTTCTTTTTAAAATTAATGTGAAAAAATCATTTGCCGCAACCAACCGTTCCCGGCAAATGATATTTTGTAAAAACTGCTTATGTAGCAAAGATTGCTGCAAATGCAACTCCTTCTACAAGAGCCGCAGCAATTAACATTACTGTTTGCAATTTTCCTGCTTGTTCAGGTTGTCTTGCCATACCTTCCAAAGCAGCAGCACCGATTCTACCGATACCGATACCTACTCCGATTACTGCTAAACCAGCACCTACAACTTTAGGGATTTCCATAATATATAATTTTAAAAATTAGTTCAAATTAATTATTGATAAATGATGATTGATTATCATTTATCGTTCACTTTTAATGATGCGCTTCTTCGTGATGATTCTCTTCATTTGCCATTCCGAAATATACCGCCGAAAGCATCGTGAAAATATACGCCTGTAAAAACGCTACCAACACTTCAAGAAGATATATCACGAAAGTCAGAAACGGAAAAGCCACTCCTGCTATTACATTTTTGAAATAATAAATAAGTGCAATTAAACTCATCACCACGATGTGTCCTGCAGACATATTTGCAAAAAGACGTATCAACAACGCAAAGGGTTTAATAAAAACGCCTAAAAGTTCAAGCGGAGCCAAAATAATTTTCATAGGAACCGGAACTCCCGGCATCCAAAAAATATGTTTCCAATAGTTTGCATTGGCTGTAAACTGTGTCAAAATAAATGTAACTAAAGATAATGCAACAGTAATAGCGATATTTCCTGTAACATTGATTCCGAAAGGCATTAAACCGAAAACATTCAAAAATAGAATAAAGAAAAATACCGTTAAAAGATAGTTGATATATTTATGATATTTCGGACCAATGTTGGGTTTTGCAATATCATCTCTTACAAAAATCACAAGCGGCTCAAAAATTCTTCCTGCTCCGGTCGGAACGAGAGATTTCTTATAGTTTCTCGCCATTGAACCGAAAATCCACAGCATCAATAATGCAGTAACAATAATCATCAACACACTTTTGGTAATGGAAAGGTCTAAAACTTTCACGTTAGTTGCGTGATGATGTTCATCAAGATTGATTGTTCCTGCTTCATCGGTTTTATAGATTTTCTCGTGGAAAAGCTTGTAGTAAACACCTTTGCTTGAAACTACTTTTTCTCCATGATGAAACTCAGAACTCATAAAGGTATGGAAACCGTTTTCTTTGTCATAGAAAATCACAGGCAACGGAAAACCGATATGATGACCATCTTTGGTTACCATAATATCAAAACTGTGAGCATCTAACAAGTGATGGTCAATAAATTCTTTATTTTCAATTTTTATTTGCTCTTTTTCAGAAACGGGTGCATCAGTTTCGTGCTGTGCAAATACCGTTGAAAATGTCGATAAAAAACCTAATAAAAGGACTACTCTTTTCAGCATTGATATATCTTAATTTAAAGTTTTGCAAAAATAGAACAAATAATCATAATATAAAAATCAATTTTTACTGATTTTTTTCATCTTTCAGTTCCGAATTTTCGGCAGGCAAAATTTCTTCTTCCTGAATAAGTTTTACAGAATACAGCGTTTCGAACAGCAGAGAAATCAAATACGGTACAATAAAATGAATTTTATAATGAGGAATATCTTGCAAATTCAGTTTTTTGATGATGAGAAACATGATTGCCAGTTTGAAGATAACCAATCCCAAAAATGCAAAACCGATATAATTCGGATATATTTTTTTGATGATGGAAAGCACCGTAATTACAATCATAAAAAGTATGGTAAGAAAAATATAATATTTAATGAAAGTCGTTTCGAAGCCAACATTCAGCAAACGCCAAATCCCGAAATGGAGAAAAAACATTAAAAAATACAGTATAATATATAAGGTGTTATTTTTTATCTTCATCGTTCTGAATATTTTTTAATTGTTTCAAAAGGTTATAAAAAGCAAGTCCCATTCCCAGAAAACCGATTGTTATGGTTAAAAGATTTTTCTGAATTTCAAAATAATCATTTAGTTTTTTACCACCCCAAAAAGCCAATCCCATTGTTGCCAACATCTGAAAAACAACAGCAGAATAAACACCATATTGACGCATACTGTTTGCTGCAAATTTTTTTTCGTCTTCGGGTGAAAATTTTTGGTTTTCTTCGGGCATTTTTTGTTTTTGCAAAGATATGTTTTTTAAACCTTTGACAAAATTTCCTTATTTTTGCAAACCTTAAATAAAAATTATGTTCAACAGTTTACAGGATAAATTAGACAAAGCATTACACAATATTTCCGGTC
>CAZHFE010000032.1:0-20897 GCA_964532055.1 uncultured Kaistella sp.
ATTCTTTTGACAATGCAGATGATGCAAAACAATATTTAAGCGAAATTTATTACCTAAAAGATTGGAGCAAAGTTGATGAATACGCACAAAGATTGTGGGCTTTGGTGGAGAATAAGTTTATATAAAGAAAGGAAGCACAAAGATAGAATCGGGACACTTTTTGAGTGTAAATTAACTTCCATCTTCTTTCTTCCAACAACCAATTATGATTAAAAAATTAGAAGATTTCCAAAACGTATTTTTCATCGGAGTTGCCGGTGTCGGAATGAGTGCCATTGCACAATATCTAAAAGGAATCGGGAAAAACGTTTCAGGAAGCGACCGCTATTTTCATCCCGATGAATACAACAAAACCAAAGAACAATTAGAAGCGGAAGGAATTGATTGTTTTCTACAAGATGGAAGCGGAATTTCCGATAGCACCGATTTAGTGGTAATTTCCACAGCGATTGAAGATACCGTTTTTGAAGTTAAGAAAGCCAAAGAACTGAACATTCCGATTATCAGAAGAAGCAACCTTTTAGCAATTATCGCGAAAAGCAAAAAGACAATTGCTGTTGCTGGAACTTCCGGTAAATCAACCACTTCCGCAATGTTATATCAAATTTTACTCGATGCAGAATTAGAACCGAGTATTATTTCCGGAGCGGGTTTGACGAGCATTATAAAACAAGGAAAAATCGGGAATGCAGCTGTTGGAAAAGGAGATTGGCTGATTATCGAAGCCGATGAAAGTGACGGTTCTGTGGTGCAGTATGAACCAGAAATCGGTTTGCTACTCAATATCGATAAAGACCATCAGGAAATTGACGAACTGATAGATTTATTTACCGTATTTAAAAATAATACCAATAGTTTATTTATTGTAAATCAATATAATACATTAGCGAAAACACTGTCCGCGAATTCTGAAAACGATTTCGGTTTTGAAAATCCCGATGCGGGTTTCAATGCCGTCAATTTCAAACAGGACGGATTTTCTTTGACCTTCAATTTGAAAGGACAGCTGTTTAAAATGAACGCTATCGGACAACATTCCGTTGAAAACGCAGCAGCAGCAATTGCAGTTGCCAATCAAATCGGTGCGGATTTGAAAACCTGCGCCGAAAGTTTGGAACATTACGAGGGAATTTATCGCCGTCATCAAATTTTGGGACAGAAAAACGGAGTTTGGGTGATTGACGATTACGCCCACAATCCCGCAAAATGCGCTTCGAGCATAAAAGCGTGTCAACCTTTAGCGGAAAAAGTGGTTGCGTGGTTTCAACCACACGGTTACGGTCCGACACGGTTTTTGAGAAATGATTTTGTGGAGGAAATTTCAAATACACTTCGTCCACAAGATGAAATCTGGATGAGCGAAATTTTCTACGCCGGCGGAACTGCCGTGAAAGATATTTCCGCGAACGATATGATTGAAGACATTAAAGATAAAGGCAAAAATGCATTTTTCGTAGAAAACCGCAATGAATTTCTGGAAAAAGTTCGTCCACACCTGAACGGGAATTCGGTTTTGTTGCTTATGGGAGCGAGAGACCCGAGTTTGGAGGGATTTTGTAAAAATCTTTTTGAAGAATTATAAAAAACTCTTAACAAATAAAATATCAAATCAGTGCAGGCATATTTCGGGATCATTTCTATTGCTTTGTTTGTCGGATTGGTGCTTATTCGTGTCCGAAATCTCAGTAAACATGGCATTGAGGCAATGGAATTCGGCGGAAAAGATAAAAAGGATTTTTTTATTCTTCCTTTTGCGCTTTTTTATTTTTATCTCATTATTGCCAACACTTTCGCACTTCCCACGATTAAAGGACAGGAGTTGTTTCACTCGCAATCAGTTTCTTGGATTGGTGTCTTAGTTTGTAGCGTTGCTGTCGTATTTTTTCTGTGGTCGATGATTTCTTTCCGGACAAGTTTTCGGGTCGGATTAGTTGAAAATATGGAACAAGGACTAATTACAAACGGAGCATTTGCCATTAGCAGAAACCCGATTTATTTATCTTTTGCGATGATGCTCGTCGGTCAGTTTTTGATTTTTCCGAGTTGGATTCTTCTGATTTACATTATGATAGGAATTTCGAGATTTCACATACAAGTTTTAAAGGAAGAAAAATTTTTAACGGAACAATACGGGGAAAAATTTAAGCAATACTGCAAAAAAACAGGAAGATATTTTTAATAAAAACTTAAATAATGAAATTTTTTCTAACAATACTTGGTTTTTTGAACGGATGTTATATGCTCATTGACGGAATTTATGTAATTCTGAAAGGAAAATACATCGGTCCCGAAAAACCCGGACCTTGGGCAAATCCGTTTTATAAATTAAATATTGATGTTTTTAAACTCGGCCCTCTTTTTATCATCTTCGGATTGCTTTGGTTCATTTGGCTATATGCACTTTGGACAAATCAAAGCTGGGTATATTCTTTCGGGTTGATAATTTCCGTACTGACATTGTGGTATTTTCCTGTTGGAACCTTATTTTCAATTATCATTCTTGTTATTTTATTAACAATGAAATATAAAATCGGAATATAAAAATTTTATTTAAAAACTGATCGTTCAAATAAATAACCCCGAAACATAAAAGCTATGGACTTAAAATCAAACGAGCCATTTTGGCTGATAAAAAACGGTTTAATACAGTCTTTTCCCTCATTGAAAGAAGATGCGGAATGTGAGGTTTTGGTAGTGGGAGGAGGTATTACGGGAGCGTTGATAGCACATCAGTGTATGGAGGACGGCTACAAAACCATTCTCATTGACAAGCGTGAAATCTCAAACGGAAGTTCGTCTGCCACCACTTCGATGTTGCAATACGAGATTGATACGCCTTTGCACGAGTTGATAGAAATGGTTGGCGAAAAAGGTGCTGTGGCGAGTTACCACGCTTGTTCCAAAGCCATAGACGGTTTGGGTGTAGTAGCCCGAAAAATCAAATCCAAAGCGGGTTTCCGAAAGAAAGAATCGCTTTATTTTTCGGCTTACAAAAAAGACATAGACGGACTGAAAAAGGAATTTGAAGCCCGTAAAAAGGCAGGTTTTGACATAAAATGGCTCGAACCCGATGACATCAAAAAGAAATACGGAGTGCAAAAAACCTACGGAGGTATTCTTTCCAAACAGGGAGCGAGTGTGGACGCTTTTATGCTCGTTCACGAAATCCTCGGTTGGAACCAAAAGAAAGGTTTGCAGATATACGACCGCACCGAACTTATAAATGTACAATATAATCCCCGAAATAACCTTGTAATACTGAATACGGGTGCAGTTATTAAATGCAAAAAGATTGTGTATTGTGTGGGTTACGAAAGCAACACGATGATAAAGGAAAAATTTGTTGACCTTATCAGCACCTATGCGATTGTTTCGGAAGTAATGCCTGAAGTAAGCAAACAGTATAAAGACATTCTGATCTGGAACACAGCAGATCCCTACATTTATCTTCGCACCACCGATGACGGACGAATGCTTATCGGAGGTGAGGACGAAGAGTTCCGTAATCCACAGAAGCGTGACGCTTTAATCAATAAAAAAGAAAAAAAGCTTCTAAAAAATGTTGAAAAATATCTGCCCCATATTCCTTTTCATTCTGATTTCGCTTGGGCAGGAACTTTCGGCGAAACCAAAGACGGACTACCTTATATTGGTGAGCATAAAGATTTTAAAAACTCGTATTTCGTTTGTGGTTTCGGTGGCAATGGTATTACCTTTTCCGTAACGGGAATGGAAATGGTTTCCCTTTGGCTCAAAGGCAAAAAGCATTTGTTGAGTGAGTGGTTTAGGTTTGGGAGGTAGTACTCCGTTGTTTCGTTTTAATAATTATCTCGTTTTGCCATTTTGACATAATAGATTTTCGGCATAATATTGATAGAATTCTTATCTGTAAAAGAAATTTTAATTATTCTTAAATTTGCAAAAAGATTCTAAAACCTTAAACAAAATAATATGTATCCAGAAGATTTAGTAATGCCCATGAAACAGGAACTTACCGATAAAGGTTTCCAAGACCTTACCACTCCTCAACAGGTAGATGAAATGATAAAAAAAGGCGGAACCTCTCTATTGGTGATTAATTCCGTATGCGGTTGTGCGGCGGGAGCAGCAAGACCGGGTGTGATTTATTCTTTAACAGGAGATAAAAAGCCCGATAATCTGATTACCGTTTTTGCCGGTTTCGATAAAGATGCCGTTACGGAAGCCAGAAAATTTCTCGCTCCGTTTCCACCGAGTTCTCCTTGTGTGGCACTTTTCAAAGATGGCGAATTGGTACACATGCTGGAAAGACATCATATTGAGGGAAATCCGGCAGGAGCAATTGCTGCAAATCTGCAAGCAGCATATGACGAATATTGCTAAATCCTTAAAAATTTGACAATAGAGACATTATTGGTGCTCTCACAAAAAACTCCCGACAAATAATTTTGTCGGGAGTTTTAATATCATCTTTTGTGACTTCAATTTTATGCTTCAGAAGTTGTTTCTTCCGTTGCAGTAACTTGTTCAGGAGTTTCTGCCACAACTTCTTCTTCCTCTTCTTCTGCTACTCCACCTTTCATTGCAGTTCTTGACATCTTCACGGCAACTACCACCGCATTATCTGGATGCATGAAAATAAAGTTGTCTGTTTTGATGTCGCCAACATAAAGTTTGTTCCCAATTTTAAGCGGAGTTACATCAACCACGATTTCATCCGGCAAGTTCACAGGAATGGCTTTTAATTTCAGTTTTCTGTATGTTTGGCGAAGAACACCTCCCGATACAACACCTTTTGCACGACCAGTAATTCTTACCGGAACTTCCATCATAACAGGTTTGTCATCTGAAAGTTGGTAAAAATCCGCGTGTAGAATTTTGTCTGTAAGCGGGTGAAACTGAATGTCCTGAAGTACGGCAGGAATGGTTTGATTATCAACCTCAATAGATACCGTGTGTGCTTCAGGAGTATAAACCAACGCTTTGAATGATTTTTCTTCTGCAGAAAAATTCAGCGTTTCCTTTCCTCCGTAAACAACACAAGGAACTAGATCAGCATCACGCAGTGCTTTTGTAGATTTTTTGCCTACGCTTTCTCTTTTTGTACCTTGAATTGTAATAGATTTCATTTGTTAAAATATTAAAAATTTCAGGGTGCAAAGATATGAATTATTTTTTTATTCTTCTGTTTAAAGCAGGATTTTTTATATCGACGAGATTTATAATTCGTTTTACTTAGCACGTCTCATATATAATTTTTATATTTCAATGCTTTCTTTTCAACAATATGCCAAGAGAAATAAGCAAAAACAGGCGTCAGAAACAAAGCGCTTGACATCAATTCAATGGGGTTCATATCAAAGAAATTCATGAGCGTTTGCTGAACTAAAAATCCGTAAATGTATATTCCGTAAGATAAATCCCCTGTTTTTTCTGTGAGCTTCCAAAAGAATTTATTGTAAGATAATCCTGTCATTATTACCAATATCGGTAATAAAAATGGTGAAGCATATTTATAAAAATCAAACCACACCGCAAATATCAATGACAGTGTCAATAAGAGAATCGCAATTTTTGATTTTATTGCTTTAAAGTTTACGAAAGTTAAAATAGCTCCGGAAATAAAAAATACCAGCAATCTGTAAAACAGTGTTGAATTTATAGAAATAATCCCGATAATATTTTGTAAAAATCTGGGCCTAAAAAAATCACAATAACATGCTATACAAAAAATGAACAGCAGCAATATAAGCGATACTTCTTTCCTAAATTTTTTCAGCCAGATAAACGGTAGTATAAACATATACATTGTAAACTCATAACTAAGCGTCCACAAACTCCCATTAATTCCTCTTGGATATGGGTTGTATTCAAACACGTTTTTTATATTATGCTGTATTCGGTAAAGCGAAAGGTTTCTTGGCAGATAGGTATAAAAATCTCGCTGTTTTAAAATATTTGCCGACGTATTTACGAATAATACCACGATTAAAGTTACTATAAGCACAACTAATAGTGCTGGAAATAATCTTAATACTCTCTTCCAAATATAATTAAATACCGATTTGCTGTACCAAATGCTCTTGAACACCAAAAACCCACTGATAATAAAGAAAATGTTTACAGATAAACCTCCTAAGTCAATTTGATTGTTCGATATTTTTTGAAAAATCTCTTCATTATTCGTTAGTGGATAAGAATGAGATACAATAACCGTTGAGGCGAATATTAATCTTAGAATATTAAAATTATTGTGTCTATCTATCATTTATCCTTGTGTTTCGATTATATACAAAGAAACTTTTTTCAAACTCCCGTCATATCTTCGGGTTTTACCCATTCATCGAATTGCTCCTCTGTTAAAAATCCGAGATTTACAGCTTCTTCTTTTAAAGTTGTTCCGTTTTTGTGGGCGGTTTTGGCAATTTTCGCGGCGTTTTCATAGCCTATATGTGTATTGAGAGCGGTTACAAGCATTAAAGATTTATCAACCAATTCTTTTATTCTAGGTTCGTTCGGCTCAATTCCTACTGCACAATGATCGTTGAACGAAATCATTGCATCGGCTAAAAGCTGTGCAGATTGCAGAAAATTGTACGCCATTACCGGCTTGAAAACATTCAACTCATAGTTTCCCTGCGTTCCTGAAAACGAAATCGTGGTGTCATTTCCTAAAACCTGCGCACAAACCATTGTGATTGCTTCGTTTTGCGTGGGATTTACTTTTCCGGGCATGATAGAAGAACCCGGCTCGTTTTCAGGAATGTAGATTTCACCAATCCCGCTTCTCGGTCCGGAAGCCAAAAGACGAATATCCTGCGCTATTTTATAGAGCGAAACCGCCAATTGTTTCAATGCACCGTGTGTTTCCACAATTCCGTCGTGTGCAGCAAGTGCTTCAAACTTATTCGGTGCGGTAACAAACGGAAGTCCTGTGAAATCCGCTATATATTTCGCCACCAAAACATCATACCCTTTCGGCGTGTTGAGTCCCGTTCCGACAGCTGTTCCACCGAGAGCGAGTTCTTTTAAATGTGCCAATGTATTTTCAATCGCTTTTTTGGCATAATCTAACTGAGCGACATACCCCGAAAATTCTTGTCCTAAAGTTAGCGGAGTGGCGTCCATTAAATGTGTCCTTCCGATTTTTACGATGTTTTTAAATTTCTCAGATTTTTCATGAAGCGTATTTCGCAATTTTTCCAAAGCAGGAAGTGTCTGTTTCACGACTTTGGTATAAGCTGCAATGTGCATTGCAGTGGGAAAAGTATCATTTGAACTTTGAGATTTGTTCACATCATCATTCGGGTGGATTTCAGATTTTTCGCCTAAAATTCCGCCGGTGTTTACATGCGCTTTATTAGAAATTACTTCATTCACATTCATATTGCTTTGCGTTCCCGAACCGGTTTGCCAAATCACCAAAGGAAACTGATCATTCAGTTTTCCGAGCAGAATTTCGTCGCAGACTTTGGCAATCATATCCCGTTTTTCGTTGGAAAGTACACCCAATTCTGCATTGGTATAAGCAGCGGCTTTTTTCAGATAAGCAAATGCTTCTATGATTTCTTTGGGCATTGATGATTCTTCGCCGATTTTAAAATTATTCCGGGAACGCTCAGTTTGTGCTCCCCAAAATTTATCTGCTGGAACCTGAACTTCTCCCATTGTGTCGTGTTCTGTGCGGTATGTCATTGTCTTAAAATTTGAAAATATGTGGTAAAAAATTAGGGTTAAAGTTAAAAATTTTTCGGGATAAAATTATTTAGGAATCGGCAGAATTTCAAAATCATTACATAAAAGACCGAGTTTCAGGTCATTTTCTAAATCAGCGGCAGAAGTTTTCAGGTCGGTTTTTAGTTTATTGATTTTCTTAAGCGACTGTATTTGGTGGTGCAGTTCATAAAATCCGTAAGAAGCAATTTTTCCGTTTTGTAAAATCAGAAAAGATTTTTCTCCCAAAGTTCTTCCCTCCGAAAGCCAAAGTTCATCGCGGTTTTTTAAGCTGATCTGTTTTAATAAATGATTGACATTCTTTAGAGTATCATTGCTTTCTATATATCGAACCGCTTTCAAACCTTGTGTAAAAGACCTGAATTTCAACAGCGGATTTTCGTCTTTTTGTTGAGAAATTTTGTCTACGAAATATTTTTCGCTTTTGCAGTAAAGTCCGTATTTCAGTGATTCTTGTTTTTTGATTCCTTTGGTTTTCATCATAAGTTTTGCGATGATTTTGTTTCCGGTCAATTCATAATCGGTTTTTACGGTTTCTTCCTGAATAGTTTTCCACCGTTTCTGATAAGAGTTGAATATTTTTTTGGCAAATTTATTCAAGTCATCTACAAAATCTGAAAAGAGGATTGTTCCGTCTGCATTCTGAAAATAAATAATTCCTTCTTCTGACGGTAAATCGCGCGTTAAATCCTGAATTTTATTCGGATAGGTTTTCGCATTGACCTCATCAAAATGTTGCTGAATGATTTCTGAATTTTCGTCTTTGGTTTTTAGTAATTTAAATAAATCCAAAGTTGCACGCGCATCTCCTCCCGCTCTGTGTTGCTCACTCATCGGGATTCCAAGAGATTTCACAAGTTTTCCCAATGAATAACTTTCTGCCTCCGGAATGAGTTTTTTGGCTAAAGGAATTGTATCTAATGCGTTGATTTTAAATTCATAACCCAATCGTTTAAATTCTTGGCGAAGCATTCTGTAATCGAAATCTATATTATGACCGACTAATGTTGTGTTGTTTGTAATTTCGATGATTCTTTTGGCAATTTCATGAAATTTTGGCGCGGTTTTCACCATTTTCGGCGAAATTTTAGTCAACCTCTGTACAAAAGGAGTTATTTCACTTTGCGGATTGACCAATGAAATAAAACGGTCAACAATTTCATGACCGTCATATTTATAAATGGCAATTTCTATGATGTTTTCTTTTCTGAAACCGGCTCCGTTACATTCTATATCTACAATCGAATACATTTAATTCTCTCTTCTTCTTTCATATTACCTTCTCCCCTTTTTCAAACCAATCATTCCCAGGAAAGCGTTGGTTGCTTCCCGCACAATCATTGTAGTAAAAGTTCTTCCCGCGCTACTTTTCATAACGGTTTCAAACATTCCGGGATCTGCTTTTGTCGTCTTTACTTTTTGACCGTCTTGTGAATTTTGTATTTGCTGCTCCATTCTGCTGGTAAGCATTTCGTAAGCAGAATCTTTATTAACCGTTTGCTCATATTTCGCAACCAAAGCAGAGCGGTTCGTCAAATCCAGAACTTCACCCTCGCTCAAAATATCCATTCTAGATTCGGGCGAAATCAGATAAGTGTGAACTAAAGGAGTCGGGATTCCTTTTTCGTCAAGAGCAGTTACAAAAGCTTCACCAATCCCCAAATTTTGTATGAGTTCGCTCGCTTTGTAAAATTCTGTTGTGGGATAATTTTCAACGGCTTTTGAAATTTCTTTCTTGTCTTTTGCGGTAAAACCTCTCAATGCGTGTTGAATTTTCAACCCTAATTGTGAAAGCACATTTTCGGGAACATCACCGGGAATTTGTGTAATGAAATAAATTCCGACCCCTTTTGAGCGAATGAGTTTTACCATAGTTTCGATTTGGGAAAGTAATGCTTTTGATGCTTCATTAAAAATCAAATGCGCTTCGTCAATAAACAAAACCAACTTTGGTTTTCCGGAATCTCCTTCTTCAGGAAAAGTCATATAAATTTCTGCAAAAAGCGAAAGCATAAAGGTAGAAAACAACTCTGGTTTGCTTTGGATATTGGCAACTCTCAGAATATTCACCACCCCTTTTCCATCTCTTTGTTGGAGCAAATCATGAACATCAAAACTCGGTTCGCCGAAAAATTGCGCCGCTCCTTGCTGTTCCAAAGCGACAATAGAACGCAGAATCGCACCCAGAGAAGCGGGAGCAATAGAACCATAATTGTTGGCTAAATCTGCTTTTCCTTGAGCGTTATCGGTTACATACTGCAATACTTTTTTCAAATCATCAAGGTCGATTAAAGGCAGTCCTTTGTCATCGCAGTATTTGAAAACAATTGAAATAATGCTGCTTTGTGTATCATTAAGTTCCAGAATTTTCGACAATAAAACAGGACCAAATTCGGTAACGGTTGCTCTCAGTTTCACGCCTTTTTCACCGGAAATTGTCATCAGCTCCACCGGAAAAGATTGTGCATTCCAATTTAGTTTAGTTTTGGCGTACCTTTCAGAAATGATTTGATTTTCCGCACCCGGTTCTGCAATTCCCGAGAAATCTCCTTTAATGTCTAAAACCAAAGACGGGATTCCTTGATGAGAAAGCTGTTCTGCAAAAACCTGCAACGTTTTGGTTTTGCCGGTTCCTGTTGCACCTGCAATCAAACCGTGTCTGTTAATGGTTTTCAGCGGAATGGTTACATCAACTTCGGTGATGACTTCTCCATCGAGCATTCCTTTTCCAAGGGTAATGAAATCTCCTTTTGGTGCATATCTTGACGAAAGTTCTTGGATAAATTTTTCTTTATCTGCCATTTTTTAATGTATTTGAAAGGATAAAGATAAAAAACTTTAGAAGATGTATTTATTATTTTGAAAAATCCACAAGAAAAACTATAAGCCGGATTCTGTTTCCCGACGAATCGGGACGCTTGTTATTTATCTGTGTTTTACATTGCTGCAAAACTATAGCTGTTTACCCCTCATCAACGAACGAGCCGCCCTTAACTGATGATATACTTAACATTGCACCGCAAAGAGTTTACCTGATTTCACTATAAATTAATATACATTCTTTCTGTTGCACTTGTCCTTCCCGCTCCGAAAAACGAGAGGCGGATGTTATCCGCTTTGCTGCTCTTTGGTGTCCGGACTTTCCTACTTTCTGAAAAATCAGAAAATCAACAAGCCGTTTTTCTTGTGGGAAGCAAAGATAAATAAATTTTCAGCTTTGGTATGAATGAAATCTGATATGAAGAAAATCCTTTAAATTGAATATCTTTGATGTTTAATTATTCAAATTTTGAAATATGAATGCGGATGTTTCTAATATAAAATACGTAGATATTGTTTATGAAGTATTGACAAGATGGTACGCAAAATTTGCAGCAACCTCGCCAAAACTTATTTTAGGAATCGTTGTTTTTCTGCTTGTTTTGTTGATGAGTTCTTTTCTGAGTAAAATCTCGGTGAAGATTTTAAACCGTTTTTTTCCTCAAAGCAAACTCCAAAGCAATGTAGTTGCGCTTATTGGGATTTTTAGATTTCTGATTATTTTAGGTGGTGCGTTTATTACTTTTGAAATCATGGGATTGGGTGGTTTCGTCATGAAATTTCTCGGAAGTTTGGGTGTTGCAGGAATCATTGCCGGTGTTGCTCTGAAAGATTTGGTGTCATCAATATTTTCTGGTGTTTTGGTGGGAATCGATAAATCTTTTAAAGAAGGAGATTTGGTACAGATAAGTTCCGTAAAAGGAACTGTGGAAGAGATTGGTTTTTTGACCACCAAAATTATTGCAGAGGACGGCAAAAAAGTTTATCTCCCGAATCAATTGATTTTCAGTTCGCCGTTTATCAATTATACCGCTTCAAACAGCCGGAAAATATTCATCGACATTGAAATTCCCAATACTGAAGATTTAGCAAAAACAAAAGAAGTAATTCTGGACGAAGTGAAAGATTTTGCATTCACAGATCTGTCGAAAACGTTTCAGGTTGTACTACTAAAACAGAATTTAGGCATCTTCACCGTAGAAGCGCAACTTTGGATAAAGCACGGTTCAAACATTGCTGCAGCGAGAAGCGAAGCATTACTGAAAATAAAACAGCGATTAGATAGCGAGGGAATTTCTTTGGTAAATCCTAATACCAATCAACCTTCTTAAATATTTTTTTAAGATTATATTGACAACGAAGCGATAAGATCTTCAATTTCTAATTTTTGCGCTGCATATTTCTGCTGAAGCTCAGAGTTTTCGCCCATTCTTCCATAATAAACCAATGCTTTTTCCGCAAAAAATTTCTTATAAAAATCTGACAATTCAGGAATCTGTGGAAAAGCTGCATGAAAAATCATTTCGCAATACGCCTGAAATTCTCTCTCGTTTTTATCTTCCACGAAAGGATATTGTGTCTTCTGTTTTACGTGCAGCATTTCATGGGCGAGAAGATTCAGAGCCAAAGAAATATCGATATCTAAAAGGTTTTCTGGAATTTGAATTTTCTGCATTCCGCCGAAATCGCCGACTGTAACTACAACTATTGTTCCCGGTGCATCGAGCGGTTTCATCTCAAACCCAGCAAAATAATCATCTTCTAAACCGAAAGAATGCATCAAAAAACCTGCTCCGTCAATAATCTGATTGTTATCTTTATATTGCTGAATATGCGAAATTACGTTTTCGGAAATCATTGGTTTTATTTTCTTCTAAAATAACAAAATATCAAGTTTTTAATTTATCCACATTAAATTCTTTTTAAAATAATTTTTAAATTTTATAAAACGCTTATAACAAAGATGATTTTAAATTTCTATGATTTTAAACAAACTGATTTATAATGAATTAACAATGTTTGGAACATCTTGTGAGTTATACCGAAAAACGATGTGGAAAACTGAGATTAAATTTTTCTTTCTCAATTCAAATGAAATTCATAATGAGAAAAGTTCTGTTTCGGAAATCAATAACTTCAAAAAGGTTTTATCACGAATTCTGATAGGTTTTCAGCAACAGAGATTTTAATAAATTGGTTTTTTAACAGTTACTAACACGTGTTGATAAATCAAAAATTTAATTACAAATCAACATGTTATAATGTGAACAAATTATGAACTTAGTATAAAATAAATGTGACAAAATATTACAAAAAACTTATCCGCAAAATTCACAATACTCAACAACAGCATTCAACATTTCTTTTTTTTAAAATAAAAATTGATGAATAATGATTGATGTTTAGTTGTTGAAATTTTCGGTTTTAAAAATTTTTTTTCAGTTTTAGAAAGTTTAAATTTGTGAACCAAAATAAAAATTATGAAGACAATAAACGATTTCAATTTCAAAGATAAAAAAGCACTTGTAAGAGTAGATTTCAATGTACCGCAAAACGAACAGCTCGAAGTTACCGATAACACGAGAATTGTTGCTGCAAAACCAACAATTGATAAAATACTTAATGACGGTGGTTCCGTAATTCTAATGACGCATTTAGGAAGACCAAAAGGAGAATTGAGTAATAAATTTTCTTTGAAATATATCGTATCCGATGTTTCAAAAATTTTAGGAAAAGAAGTGAAATTCGTCGATAATTGCATCGGAGAAACGGCTGAAAAAGCTGCTTCTGAATTGAAAAACGGAGAAATATTGTTATTAGAAAATCTCAGATTCCATAGTGAAGAAGAAAAGGGAGATACAGAATTTGCCGAAAAACTTTCAAAGTTAGGCGATGCTTATGTGAATGATGCGTTTGGAACAGCTCACAGATCACATGCTTCTACTGCGGTAATTGCTCAATATTTTCCTTCAACTAAATTTTTCGGTTTACTGATGGCGAAAGAATTAGAAGCAATTGATAAAGTGTTAAAATCCGGAGAAAAACCAATTACGGCAATTTTGGGTGGCTCGAAAGTTTCTTCTAAAATTACGATTATCGAAAACATTCTTCCGAAAGTAGATAACGTGATTATTGGTGGAGGAATGGCGTTTACATTTATCAAAGCAATGGGCGGAAAAATAGGAAATTCTATTGTAGAAGATGATAAAATGAAGTTAGCTCTAGAAATTATAGAAAAAGCAAAATCTGAAAATGTAAAAATTTATCTTCCATCAGATGCTGTTATTGCAGACAGTTTCAGCAACGATGCCGACATTAAAAAAGTGGATATTTATGAAATTCCTGAAGGATGGCAAGGTTTAGATGCCGGTCAAAAATCCAGAGATATTTTTAATGATGTAATTATGAATTCCAGAACAATTCTTTGGAATGGTCCTGTCGGAGTTTTTGAAATGCCAAATTTTGCAGAAGGAACTAAAAGTTTAGGCGATAGTATTGCAGAAGCAACTAAATTGGGTGCTTTTTCACTTGTCGGAGGTGGAGATTCCGTCGCTTTTGTGAAACAAAACGGATATACTGACAAAGTTTCTTATGTTTCTACAGGAGGAGGAGCAATGCTGGAATCTTTGGAAGGATTAGAACTTCCAGGAGTTGCGGCGGTTAATTCTTAATTGAATTTTAATAAAATAAAAAAATCCCGAAGATATTTTCTCCGGGATTTTTTATAGTTATTTTTTTTGAAAAGTAGAAAAGCAAAATTTTCAAAAAAAATAGAATTTTACTCAAAAATCTGCTTTCATAAATATATCAAAAATCCATTTTCTAAATTTTTCTGATAATATATACCAAACTCGAAAATTCGCCCGTTTTTGATGCTTTAAAATTAGAAATCGCTCCGAAAACGAAACCTTTAAGCCAAAAAAGCGGAGATTTTTTATATTTTTCACTCAGCATTGAAATATAAAACGAATCGAGTAGAAGTGGTTTGATTTTCTCGAGTTTCCAATTTTCGGTGTTGAAAAATTTTTCCATTCCGTTTTTTGAGAAATGGAAAATGTGACGAGGTGCATCATACGCTGCCCAAAATTCTTGATATTTTTGTCCGTCGTAAGAAGTATGGTTCGGAACGGCAATTATTAAAATTCCTCCATTTTTTAATTTATCATAAAATTGGCTCAATACTTCGTTTTGGTTTTCAATATGTTCGAAAACATGCCAAAGCGTAATTCCATCCAGACTTTCATTTTCAAGTTCGTCCAAATTGGAAATGAATTGTGTTTTTGAAGTTTTTTGTTTTGCGGAAGTCCGTGCATTTTCGTTCGGCTCGAAACCAATTGTATTAAAATCTTCTTCAATAAATTTCAGAAATTCTCCTGCACCGCAACCGTAATCTAAAACTTTTGCATTACTTAAAAGATGTTTTGAAAGGATATTGTATTTGTAATTAAGGTTAAATTTCTGCAAAAATTTATACAGTTTTTCCTTTACGCTTCCCGAATCCTGATGATGCGAAATATAGTCTTTGCTCTCGTAATATTTCGAAAGGTTTTCCGGAACAGGGCAGGTTTTGTATATACCTTTGTGTTCGGTTTCTTTGATTTCAAAAGTTTCTCCGGAGAGGAAATGGTCTTTGATTTTCATTTTTTCCTTATATTTTGAAATTTGAAATTATTACTAAATACCAATCTCAAATTTTTTAAATGTTTCACGTGAAACATTTATTATCTTCCTAAATATATCAATAAAACATTAATATCCGCAGGAGAAACTCCGCTTATTCTTGATGCTTGTGCAATGGTTTTCGGTTTTATGTTCTGCATTTTCTGTTTAGCTTCGGCAGAGAGAGAAGATATTTTTGCAAAATCAAAATCTTCGGGAATTTTGATATTTTCCATACGGTTCAGTTTGGCTACATTTTCCCTTTCCTTGTCTATGTATCCTTTGTATTTGATGTTGATTTCGGCTTGCTCATGAACTTCATCGGTGTATTCATTAAGTTTCTGTCCGATGATTTCAATTTTTGAAAGTTTATCGAGATTGATATTCGGTCTTGTCAAAAACTGTGAAGCGCGATAAGCTTGGTCAACAGGATTACTTTCGTTCTGCTCTAAAATAGGATTTATAACGCTAGGTTTCAGGGAAAGTTCACGCAGAAATTCTTCCAGTTCCGTGCTTTTTTCTATTTTTTCTTCTACTTTTTTTAGTCGTTTTTCTTTTGCCAAACCTAATTTATAAGCTTTTTCAGTTAACCTAATGTCTGCATTATCTTGTCTTAAAAGTAATCTATATTCTGCTCTGGATGTAAACATTCTGTAAGGTTCTTCCGTTCCTTTGGTAATTAAATCGTCGATGAGAACGCCGATATAAGCTTCATCACGGCTTAAAATAAATTCTTCTTTTTCGTAAACTTTATTGTGTGCATTAATTCCAGCAATTAAACCTTGTCCTGCAGCTTCTTCATAACCTGTTGTACCATTAATTTGTCCTGCAAAATAGAGGTTTTCTATGATTTTGGTTTCCAGCGTATGTTTCAGTTGAGTAGGAGGGAAGTAGTCGTATTCTATAGCGTAGCCAGGACGGAAAACTTTTACATTTTCAAATCCAGGAATGTGCTTCATCGCCTTTATCTGAACGTCTTCCGGCAAGGAAGAACTAAATCCGTTAACATAAATTTCAATGGTTTTCCATCCTTCCGGTTCTACGAATAACTGATGCCTGTTCCGCTCTGCAAAACGGTTGATTTTATCTTCAATACTCGGACAATATCTTGGTCCGATACTTTGTATAGTTCCGTTAAACATCGGACTTCTGTCGAATCCTTCACGCAAAATTTCGTGAACGGTTTCATTGGTATAAACGATGTGACAGCTTAATTGTTTGGTTAACTTCGGAGTATCTAAATAACTGAATTTCTGTGGATTTTCATCTCCTTTTTGTTCTTCCATTTTGGAATAATCGAGACTTCTTCCATCCACTCTCGGTGGTGTTCCGGTTTTCATTCTTCCGGCTTCAAATCCCAAAGAAACGAGTTGTTCCGTGATTCCGAAAGCACGAGGTTCTCCCATTCTTCCTCCTCCTAACTGCTTATCTCCGACGTGGATTAAGCCATTTAAGAAAGTTCCATTGGTTAAAACCACGGATTTTCCTTTTATTTCAACACCCAAAGATGTTACAACACCTGCAACTCTGCCATTTTCGATGAGCAAACTTTTGACCATATCCTGAAAAAAATCCAGATTTGATGTGTTTTCTAATGCTAATCTCCATTCTTCTGCAAATTGCATTCTGTCGTTTTGTGTTCTTGGCGACCACATAGCAGGACCTTTTGAAAGGTTTAGCATTTTAAACTGTATCGCAGATTTATCAGCCACAATTCCGGAATAGCCCCCCATTGCGTCGATTTCACGAACAATCTGTCCTTTTGCAATTCCACCCATTGCAGGATTGCAAGACATTTGTCCGATCGTTTGCATATTCATTGTTACCAATAAAGTTTTTGAACCTAAATTGGCGGCAGCTGCGGCGGCTTCACAACCAGCGTGTCCCGCTCCGACAATGATTACGTCATATATTTCGTTTATCATTTTTAATTATAATTGATAAATGATGTTTTTGCAATTGAAATGTTTCACGTGAAACATTCTATTTTTTAATTATTTTAATCGTTCTAAAATACCTTTTCGTTTTATAATGTTTTTATAATCCCATTGTATTTCTCTGGATTTTTCGAGCCAACGTTTCAAATCTTCGATGTTGATTTCGGTAACAGATTGATAAAATATGGAGGCATCTTTAAATTTTTCACCTTTTACATTGAGTAAATCTTCTTCAAAACCTGCACCGCTCCAAAACATTAATCTTAGTCCTTTTTTCTCTTTACTGTAACCTGTTATTGGATTTCCGTATAAAAACCAAACAGGATGTCTGTGCCAAATTTTATTTTCAGCATCAGGTAAATGTGTGCTAATTTCTTTTGCGAGTAATTCACAAATGGTTTTATCATTGGTTTTTTGCGAATTATTGTAATCAGAAATTTCCTGTGAAAAGAGGTTCATAATTCTTTATCTTTTAATTTTTTATTCATTAAATAAATTGAGGTAAAAATCTTCTTTACTTCGCATTTCTTTCTCTTCTTCCTCTGATTTGTCTTTGTATCCACAAAGATGTAAAATTCCGTGAGCCAAAACTCGGCGGAATTCTTCGTCGAAATCTTTGGAAAGCAGAGAAGCGTTATCTGAAATGCGGGGCAAAGATATGAAAATATCACCGCTTATAGTTTTGCCTTTCACATAATCGAAGGTAATGATGTCGGTGTAATAATCGTGCTGAAGGTAATCCTGATTGACTTTCAGTAAATATTCATCATCGCAGAAAATATAATTGATTTCTCCCGGTTTCTTGTTTTCGGAAGTAATGAGATGTTCCAGCCAATCTGAAATTTTTTCTGGAATCTCAATAGAATCTATGTTTTCAAAAAAGTAATGTATCATAATTTAAAACCAATGACCGAGAATTACAGAAAAAACGCCGCTGTTTCGTTTGATAGAACGGCTGAAATTAATTTTTATCTGCCCGAAAGGAGATTTGTAGCCTGCAGTTAATCCTGCGGAAGATTCATTGATGTGGAAAAATTTATTGATTTTAATATCGGCGAAAAGGTTTGCAATACTTATATTCGGAATGAGAAAATAATTTTTATATACCTTAATTTGGAAATCGTTTGAAGCAATAAACATGTTATTCGCGCTTAAAGCCCCGAATTCATATCCTCCGAAACTCGCAAAATTTCCAAGATTTTGCTCGAATAAACCGCCGATTCTGTACTTATAAAGCGTATGAACATTGTTTCCGAGAGTAATTCCGCCAAAAAGATTTAATCGGTAAGTAAAGGAATGACCGAAAGGAATATTTACACGTATCATCGCTTTTGCCTGAAATATTTTTTCTTTTTCCTCTTTATCAAAAAGATCAAGTGCTTTTCCTTCGGCATTCAAATAGAATCCTTTGGTTGCAAAATCTCTGTGGTTCTGTGTATCACTTTTGATGAAAACATAAGGATTGACAAAGTTTTTACTGCTCCCGAAAATTTCACTCGCTGTCTGAGATTCGAAATAATCGTGACTGAATCCGCCTCCAATTGCATATCGATCTCTCCAAATGGATTGTATGAACGCCTCGTTTCTGAGCCAATTCCAGGTGTCTGTTCTGTTTCCTTTAATGTCTTTCAAATCGAGCGACATTCCGGAAGCATATAAACCGAATCCCGGAATATAACCGTTGTCAATAAAATAATTGAAATAATACCGCGGTTTGTCACCCACAACAACATCTAAAGCAATGGTAGAATTTCTGAAGAGCAGCCGTTTTGCAGTTGCATTCAGCAGTAAACCAGTCTTGAAAACATCATCATAATGCAGTCCGAATTTCAGAAAAAAACGAGTGTCATCTTCCATAACATTTAGTTTCAGAACGGTTTTGTCGTCTTTCTGTATTAAATCGTAATTGATGAGTTTGTAATTATTGGTCGCATATAATTTATCAACCATTTTGTTGAGGTTTCCGTACGTTTGCAAAGAGGGAAGTTTCAAATTGATTTTCCCGAGAATATAATTTCGCCCGAAAATATTATTGTTTTCTATCTCCAAACTGTCAATTTTATACACGTTGGAATATACCAAATTGATAGGTGAACGAAGCAAATCTTTCGGTTTTTTCGGTAGCAGAGAAAGTGTTTCAAAATATTTTTTGGCTTCTACATATCCGGAATCCAGAATGACTTTTTTGTAATCATAACTTGTCGCAGTCATTCCTTTTAAATTCGGGTGAATATTGATGTCGGTGTATCTGTACTGGTTTTTTGTTTCTTTCTGAATGCCAAAATCAATTACCTGATTTAGAATAGAAATTGCAGATTGCAAATCATCACGTTTTGTTAAACCTTCACTTAAATCTACACCAATCACAATATCTATTCCTTTATCTTTCAGCTGTTTAGATGGATAATTCACGGTCATTGCTCCGTCAATATATAGGGAATCCCCAATTTTTACCGGATTCATTAACCCCGGAAAAGCAGAACTTGCCATAATGGAACTCACTAAATCTCCTTTCTCAAAAACTTCCATTTTTCCGCTTTCCAGATTGGTTCCGATGCACATAAACGGAATCGGAAGTTTTGAGAAATCATCATTATTTGATACATTTTTAAAGAGTTCTTTCAACAGATAAATATTCTTTTGTCCGGTAGAAATTGCTTTTGGAAAAAAGTTTATTTTCCCGTCAAAAACAGGAATTGTCAATAAATATTTATCTACAGATTTATTAAAAAATGAAGTTTCCTGCCTTGTTTTTTCATTAGCAATAATGCTATAAAAATCGGTTTCCATTACTACTTTTTCAATTTCTTTTGCAGAATATCCTGAAGCATATAATCCGCCGACAATTGCACCCATACTTGTTCCGGAAATGTAGTCAATCTTAATACCAAGAGAATCAATCACTTTTAGAACACCAACGTGTGCAAAACCTTTTGCTCCGCCTCCGGAAAGTGATAAGCCGACTTTAGGATTTTTTGGAACCACAAAACCCTCTTTTACCTGAGATTTCAGGGAAAAGCAGATGAGAAAAACGAAAAAAGCAAATAGTTTCTTCATCATTTTAATCTTTGATATAAATGCGTTTAACCCGCCTCGAGATAGAAGTTAAAACCTCGTAAGGTATTGTTTTACAATATTTTGCAAATTCTTCTAAACTAGGATTAGAATTAAAAATAGTTATTTCATCGCCTTCTTTCACAGGGAAATTTCCAATATCGATCATCATCATATCCATACAAACATTTCCAACGATCGGAAAAAGGGTTTTCCTAATTCCTACATTTCCTACTTTATTTCCAATTAATCTAGGAATTCCATCTGCATAACCAACAGGAATTGTGGCAATTTTAGTATTACTTTCCGTTTTATATTTTCTACTATAACCTACAGATTCTCCAATTTTTATTTCAGAAATCTGGGAAATTACGGTTTTGAAACTTACGGCACTTTGCAACTGCTTTTTGATTTCGGGATTTGCGGAAATCCCGACCATTCCTATTCCGATTCTTACCATATCAAATTGATAATCAGAATAATTAACAATTCCGGAAGTATTGAGAATATGTTTTAAAGGTTTGTTTTTAATACTTGAAATCAGTTTTTCAGAAACTTTATTGAACCGCTGAATTTGTTCTAAAGTATAATCTTTTTCCCCTGTATCATCTGAAGAAGAAAGATGGCTGAAAACGGATTCTACAACGATATTAATGCTATTCAACTTTTCAATGAGATCATCCAATTCATCTTCTTTAAAACCAAGACGATGCA
>CAZHFE010000033.1:0-20002 GCA_964532055.1 uncultured Kaistella sp.
ATTATTTTTCTTGCGTGATTAATTCCTCCGAGAATGAAAATATCATCAATCATTTTGATGTCGGTTTTGTAAATTCCCTCTACTTCAAATTTGCGGTAAAGAGGTTTTTGGTCTTCTTTAGAAAATATCGCAACAATGCTGTCATTAACTTTTAAATGGAGGTCGTTTGCAATTTTTTGGGAAATGCAGATTCCTGTATTTGGCATTCCTTCATTTACTTCCGGAGTTTTTCCTGCGATAAGAAATTTTTTGAATCTTTCATGATCGAAATCGGAACCTATTCCTTTAAAAATAATTCCGGCAAAGTTGTATTCGTTCCGCAAAATTCCGCTTACCGAAATGTATTTCTGCGTACCCGCAACATCGGGAAGTTCGCGTATTTTTTTTAGTTGAAAACCGTCGGTACTCAGAATTGATGAGTTGTAAGAATTGTTAGATTGTTTGGATTTAATGGAAATATGCCCCGAAAAATCTGCCATTCTCTCTTTAATCGCTTTTTTTGAACCCAATCCTGTGGAAACCGTGATGAGCGAAACAATAACGCCTAATGCTACGGAAATCCTGCCGATAAATACAATAACCCGTGAAAGATTATTTTTGTTATCTTTGGAAAAAGCAATTTTTTGAGAAAAATATAACGGAAATTTCAAGCCGATGAATTTAAACGTCAAAATTAAAAATTTACTTCTGATTGTGCTAATTTATTTTGGATTTTACCAAAATGGTTTTGCACAAAATGCAGATAAAAACTGTTTCAAAACAGGTGCGGAACGCTCTGAACTTTATTTACCGTTATTAAAAGACAAAAATATTGCAGTTGTTACCAATCAAACAGGATTACTTGATGATAAAACATATTTGGTAGATTTTCTCGTTAAAAGTAATATTAAAATTAAAACCATTTTCGCGCCAGAACACGGTTTTCGCGGCGATGCAGATGCAGGCGAACATGTAAAAAACGGCGTTGATACAAAAACAGGATTACCAATTGTTTCGCTTTACGGCGACAACAAAAAACCGAAACCGGAGCAATTAGCCGGAATTGATTTGATTTTGTTTGACATTCAAGATGTGGGAGTTCGTTTTTACACCTATATTTCCACATTGACTTATGTGATGGAAGCAGCGGCGGAAAGTGGAGTAGAAGTGATGGTTTTGGACAGACCGAATCCGCACGACGGTTATATTGACGGTCCTGTTTTGAAAAAACAATGGACAAGTTTTGTAGGAATGCACAAAATTCCCGTAGTTTATGGATTGACAATCGGTGAATACGGAAAAATGGTAAATGGCGAAAAGTGGCTGAAAAATGGAGTGTGGTGTAAATACACTTTGATACCGATGCTGAATTATCACAAAAAACAGCGGTATGAAATTTTGGAAAAGCCATCGCCAAATTTACCTAATGCAAAATCCATAAATCTATATCCGAGTTTGTGCTTTTTTGAAGGAACACAGGTTTCTGTAGGAAGAGGAACAGATTTGCCCTTTCAGATTTATGGAAGTCCGTGGACAAAAAATTTGCCGTTTCATTTTACACCAAAACCGAATTTTGGAGCGAAAAACCCTTTCCTGAATGGGAAAATTTGCTACGGTGAGAATCTTTCAACCGAAAATGATTTACAGGAACTGAATCTCGTTTGGCTTGTAAAAGCGTATAAAAATTACAAAAATCCGAAACAGAATTTCTTTTTAGACAATCTTTTCTTCGATAAATTAGCCGGAACAGATGAACTGAGAAAACAGATTATTGCCGGAAAAACTCAGCGGGAAATCAAAGACAGCTGGAAAAATGCTCTCGATGATTTTGAGAAAATTAGGAAAAAATATATTATTTATCCCAACTAAAAAACCTCCCGAAAATCGGGAGGTTTTTTTGATATTGTTATTCTTTAAGAATATTACTTCAAACCGAAGTTTTTAGAAATACCAACAGTAACTCCTTGTCCGAAACCAAACTGAAAGTTGTTAATCGATTGAGAAGCTCCTTTTGCTTTAGCGGTGTTATAACCAAGTCCTCCGATGTTGAAGTTCAATCCAAATGAATTTTTGAAGTTGATGAATAAGTTTGGAGTAAACATAACACCAAAACCTGTTGCTTCACTTGTGCTTGAACTACTTCCTGGTATATTAGAAGAAATCGTGTTTTTAGAGTTTCCAAACATTACATCTAAATCCCCGTAAACAGAGAAAGTTTCGTTTAAGGGTTGTGTATATCTTCCGAAAACTCCATAAGCGAATGTGTTAGTTTCGTCTGTAGTGTTATAATTTGTTCCCATAAAATTGGTTACAGATTCATTTTTTCCACTTTTGTAAGATAGTTTTATACCTGCAGTCCAATTATCTGCAAATTGGTATCCAACTACAGGATTGAACTCAAAATTATTAACAGTACTATTACTAACTTCATTTTTTGTGCTGTTGTAGCCAATGTTTCCACCAACCAATAATGTGTTTTTTTGAGCGTTTACAGCTCCGAAAAGTGCAATTGCACTTAATACTAATAGCTTTTTCATAAATTGTTTTATTTTAATTTAACGGGTGCGAAATTACAAGTATTCCTTTAATTTAGATAAAAATAAATATGATTTTTGTCAGATAACCATTTTTATCAAAATAACAAGTGCTGGTGTAACGAAAAGTATGCCGAAATGGAAATTTAACAGGTTTTGGATAGTAAATAACAGATTATCAATGTGAAATAATGTAGTAATGCAGCTAGGTAATTTTCGCAATCAATTTATCCAGCTTTCAGATTTTCAGCAACTTTTCTTTGTTCGTTGGCAACATCGTAAATTAAATCCAGAATTTCACTCAGATTCGTAATTTCGGTTAAGTGTGTAATTCTGTTTTGGTCGCGGCGGTCGGTAATTTCATTTTCGCTGATTTCCTGCTTTCTGTGTTCTAAAAGTTTTTCTACAGAATCTTCAGGATTAATGGCGCTTTCGTCTAAAATTTTCTCGTCGAGGGATTTGTTTTCTAGAATTAAAATGGTGCGCTTCAGTTCTGCAGAAATTTTGGTGTTCCAGCTTTCAAAATCAATTTCAGGATATTCTCCTAAAGTTTTTGAGTATTGAGAAAGTGAAGCAATATAAGCAGTAATCAGATGAGAAGTTACTACAAACTGATGTACGGTTTCTAATTTTTTCTGCTGGTTTTTCGGGTCAGAAATCATTCTCTGGAAATTATCCGAAAGATTTGCCAAACTGATGATTGCATTTTTGCGGCGGAGTTTATAATTTTCAATTCCTTCTTGTTTTCGGATAAACAGCGACATCACGGTTTCAAAATACATCAAATTGCTTTTTGCACATTTCTTCACCAAGTCCAAATTCTGGGTGTGTTCCCAAACAGGCAAAACAATTAGTGATACTACGAAAGCAACAAATCCTGCAATCATAGTATCAAGAATACGATCTTTAAAAATGAGATTGATATTTCCGGGATTCAGAAAATTGAATGTTAAAAAAATATATATCGTCATAAAAAATACTGCCCATGAATATTTTGCTTTTAACATGCTGAAACACAAAATCATGCTGAGCAAAAGAATGGCAAAAAGCAGATTGGCGCTTTCCGTGAAAAATAAAATTACGTATGCAGCTACCGCACCTGCAACAGTGCCGTATAACCGCAGCAAATTTCGGTGTTTTGTTGTGGAATAAGCGGGTCTCATAATCGCAATGATGGTGATGAGAATCCAATAAGAATGTCCGATGCCCAAGAATTGCAGTTTGGAAATGAAGTAACCAATGAGCAATGCAACAGTAATACGAATTGAATGCCTGAAATGAGAAGATTTCAGAGAGAAGTTATTCATCAAAACTTTCAGATTCGGTTTTTCGTTGTTGGTCACGAATTTATCTAAATCTAATCCGCTAGAAAGCGTTTTCGCTAATTTTTTATTCTGGCTGAAAACTTTGTAAATGGTTTTTATTTCATCGGTAACGTCATTGATTCTCACCAAAATCAGCCGCATAATCATAAAATTTTCCAGCGTTTCGGGATTGAGTTTCTTGTTCCTTAAATCGAAATAACCATTGAAAACAACATCAATTTCCTCATCAATGTTGTATATCGGTTTTGCTTTTGAGCCGCTTTGCAACGCAATTCCTATGTTGGCAAGTTCTTCTGAAAGTTTTGTTAAATAAATGCTTATGGTTTTGAGAAATCCAGTATCGCTGAAACTTTCACGAATTTTCCGGTAGTCGCTTTCAGAAGTCATCAATTTTTCGTGAAGGTCGATGGAATTGAGAAACATCAGCATCAGTAATCTGCTTGTTGTGGTAGATTCATTTACGAGTTGGCGTGTTTTGAAAACTGTTTCTCTTGTTTCTTCCTGCAAATTTTTAATCCTAATCTGCTGCGAAATTACCTGTCGTTGCAACTGCTCTAAATCGGCATCATCAGCATAGAAATTAGATTTTAGCCGAAGATATTCTGCGAGTTCCAGATAATTTTCGCCAATCATTTGTCCGGCAAGTTTGTAGGGCTGAATTTTGGTTACAATAAGAAAAATAAGCAAATAGCACAATGAGCCGCTGAAAAATATCAGTAAACTTTTGATAATGTTGGTTCCCGTTAAATGTCCATCAATAAAAATCCCGAGAACAACCAACGACAAACCTCCTACTGCAGCCAATTTTTGTCCGTAAACGCCAATCAAAGAAAAAAATATTCCAAAAAAAATGATTTCCAGATAGACTAAAATAGGATAATCTTTAACAAAACTTGCGATTGCTGCCACAATAAGAAAAGAAATACAGGCAAATATTAAAGAATTTCTGCGACGGATAAAAGGACCGGCTTGATCTGTTAATCCCACAAAACTCGTAGCGAGCGGAAACAGAAAATAATCTTTCAGTAAACCGAAATGCGCCAAAATGATACTCGGAACAACAATTGCCAAAGAAATGCGTACCGCCGAATAAATGGACTGGCTGGTTGCAAATTTCTTGAGTTCTGTGGCGTAATTCATACTGCAAAAATACCTAAAATCAGAGCATAAAAAAAGTTCCGAAACCGGAACTTTTTTATAATTAATAAGCAATCAATTTATAGTTGCTGTTATAATTGTTGCAAGATGGAAGTTTACAACTTACATCTGATTACATCTTAATAATCTTGTGCGTTTGAAGAATCTTCGCCGATATTCCAGGTTAAACCAAATCTCAATGTATTGTCTAAAGCAGAATTGATTTTAGAAACATTGACGAGGTAAGATAAATCTAACCCAAAAGATTGGTATTTTATTCCGACTCCTACAGTACCATATTGACGACCGCCTTGTTCTGCACTTTCATGAAAATAACCGCCACGAATTGCAAAAGAATTGTCATATTCATATTCTACCGCACCGCTCAACATGATGCTTTGCGGATTACTGAATGATTTTCCGATTCCTGCCATTACACCTACATTGGGAATCTCACCATTTGTATCCGGACCGGGAACCAAAAGTTTAGATGCTTCGAAATTTAATCCTACACGGTTTAAATCATCAATAAACAAATCGTAGCCACCACCAAACCTCGCCATTGTTGGCAGATAAGAACGGGATTCGTCATCACCGGTATAGTCTAATTTGGGACCGAGATTTTGAATGGAGAAACCTGCTCTTGCTCGCCCTTCATAATCACCAAAACTTTGATGTTTTGGGGATTGGAAATATCCGGAAATATCTACTGCAAATGTGTTTGCGGGTTGTAAAGTATTGTTGGAGTTGAAACCACCCGACAAATCGGAACGGATAAATCTACCGGTAACCGCCATGGAATAGGTATCGGTAAGTTTCAAACCATAGGCAACATCAATAGAGAATTCGTTGGGTTTTGTTGTTCCCATATCAATTCCGGTAATATCTGTAAGATTTACTTCTCCCATGTTGAAATAGTAGATACTTGCAGAGATGGTAGAACGTTCTTCTTCACCCAAAAATTTGTGGTATGCAGCATATAAAAGGAAAACATCATTGGTGAGTTTACTCATATATGGTGTATAATTTACACCAACTCCGGAAGTTGTTTTGCTGAACGGATATTTTGCGGCATTCCAGAATTGCGAGAATGCATCGGTTGTTGTTGCTGCACCTTGATCTCCCATTGCTCCAGCTCTTGCATCTGGGGAAATTCTAAGAAAAGGAGCACCGGTAAGAACCGGACGAATATCGCCTACTTGCGCAGCAGCAATTGCACCTATTCCTATTGTTACACTTAAAAAAAACTTTTTCGTCAATGTCATAAAATCAATTTTTCGTTATTTATTTTTCTTTTATTTCAATAATACCATTTTCTCTACGGCGGTTGCGCTTCCTTTACATCTTTCTTCATTTTGGCTTTTTGCAAAGACCTTGAAAATATAAGTTCCTTTTCCTACCATATCGCCGAAATCATCTTTACCGTCCCACTCAATTGCGGTTCTCGGTGTGCGGAATCCTTCTAAAAACGGTTCTGCCGTAACCGAAGTAGAAATGGTTTTCACCAACTTTCCTGTAATGGTGAATATCTGCACATTTACATCTAAAATATCATCGCAGTTATGCTCAAATTGAACATATGTTTTATTGGTAAAAGGATTGGGCCAATTCAGCAACTTGTTCATGATGAGTTTCTGGTCAGATTCATCTTTTACTACAAAGTTTAACGTTTGAGTCGTAGAATTATTGTTAATATCCCAAACTTTAAATGTTACCTGATGAGGACCGGGAGATAAATTCCGGAAAGGATAAGTTACATTTCCCTTTTGGTAATCGGCTAAAGACGGATTTGCGCAGCCGTTTCCTTCTCCCGGAAAATAATAATCATTAAGCACTACGGTATCGATAATTTTTCCGTCAAGAATTACGGTAATATCATGACCGATTCCCGAACCGGTAGAATTAATCCCGATATTATCGGTAACACAAGCAAGGAAAGTAGGGTTTTGGTTCGTAATACCGCCATCTGCAAAATTGGTATTATTCATATAGAGATTTGCTTTCGGCGGTTCAGTGTCATTGATTCCGTCCGGATTGATTCCGCCCACAGTTTGGGTTTGGTTATTGAATACATCAAAAACCTTATTATCCGCATATACCAAAATTCTACCAGTTCCGTCTTCGTAATTAATATCTTTCGGAACATAAAACTCTACGATAAACTGACCATTGACTGCCATTCCTGATGCTTTTACAATGGGGCTTCCTTCTTCGGTATATTTTAATTTCGGTAATAAATCGGTTGCATTGTCATTATTCAATGTTTCTTTATTGAGTCGTTTGTCAAAGATATTGACTACTACTCTTCCGTTGAAATTATTATCTACAGTACCATCGGTTTTTTTTACATGTCCTTTTATGGTAACGAAATCCAATGCTCTGATTTTCACAGGAACTTCATCTATAGAAATCAGTCTTTTAGGTCTGCTCAACTTCATGGCGGGATCACCGAGATGATTGACTTTCAGAATGTCAGGAGTCCCTCCTTTTTGTATCATTGCCCGAAGATAAGCATCACCAAGTCCCATAAAATCATCATTTTCGAGTTTGAATATCCAGTTGGTAAAAATCGGGGTAAATTCTCTTCCGAAACCAACACCAATTGCACGGCTTGAAGTAATCATTGCAGCTGCACCTCCTCTTGATGATTTGATGACTTGTTCACCTGCGGAATATGTTGCAGGATCATCCCAAAGTGTAAATTCGCAGGTAATGGTAGAAACCAAAGGAAATCTGGAATATACGTTGGTGTAATTGTGAAAATTCTGAATATCTTCTATGGTTAAAACTCTTTCCTGTGCCCAACCGTTAATCCCGCCATGACCGAAATAAAAGAGATAAAGACTATTGCCTACATCATTGGAAATGGCTTGATTTACCTGAGGATATCTTTGTCCACCTGCCGTGGTTTGTGCTTGAAAAGCATCTAAGTATAGTTTTCTTACATTGTATTCCGGTTTGTCGCTTACGTAAACGGTAGGATCCGGTGCCTGATTTGTCTGTACATTGAGCGTACCGGTTTCTAAGAGTGATGTTTTCAGAGCATTGTTCAAATTGGTATGGAAAGGAAGCAACGGTTGACCGCTTGACCAACCGTCATTGTTATCATCTGCAACAAAATCGAGTTTCATTCTCCATTCGCCGAAAGGCGTTGATTGACCGGGAAGAGCATTGTAATAAGCGAGTGTTTTATCGATGAGCAGTTTGGCTTCAGCAATATTTCCGGCGGGTAATCTTCCAACAGGTAAATTAGGGAGCATACCCGATAGAGATATATTACTTTGCAAAGCAGTCATGCCGAAATAGAAATCGGTGACATAGGAGCTTTCATAATCTGCACTGAATTCACTTTGATAAGAGGGAACAATATCTGCACCGGGATAATTTTTCCCTTTAAAATCAAAAGAAGTATCTCCCAAGATAAAGAGGTATTTCAGTTTTCCGGTGGGAGTATTTAGTTTTGTAACAAAATCTCTGATTGCCGTGATGTCTTTTCCTCCGCTGCTGAATTCATTGTAAATTTTGTTTACATCTACAACCGCTACATTGTATTTATTTTGGTAATAATTGGCAAGTCGCTGAGCATGTCCCATCATATCTGATCTTGTAATCATCAAATAATCAACATTTTGTAAACCTGCTACATCCTGATTATCAATTCTTCCGACAAAGGAGGGTTCAAAACCATCGCCATTTCTGAATGCCACAAATTCATTCACAAAAATATTACTGTTTGCATTGTAACCAAAAGAAAATAAAGCGTTTCCACCGGATTTATTTACTTTTCGAACTGCATTGGTAATATCTGAAACTTGCCAAACCTGGTCAATAGCAGATGCGTTTGCAATATTGAAAGTGTATATATTACTGCTTCCTTCATTAATATCATAACTGCGGAAATTCATCTGGGAATTATCAAACCGTAAATCCTGTTTGTATTGTACTTCGGCATAATCAAAATAAAATTTTCCGTTGGGATTTGCAGAAGTATTAAGCTGGTAATTAAAAGTCAGTTGGTTTCCGGTATAGTTGGTCAAACTGTTTTCTATATGTCTTGTTTCGTAAAGCTTATTGGCAGGAATAGTATATTCGATAGCGTTTTGCCCGTTGAAATTAATTAAAATCTTGTTTCCGCCGGCTTGATAAGCAGCATATTGGGTTCTGTATTTTATAATATCGGTTGACTGAACAGGAGTTTTGGTAGTGAATGTTACGGCTTTATTATTTGGTAGAACATCTCCCACCCAAATTCTGCCTACATTCAGCAGATTAAATTTTTCTTCGTTAATGTACTGATACTCGTCATATCTTGTTATGATATTGGTGTTTACTTGCTCATCGCTAGTTTGTATGCGTTTACCAGAACCCAAATCGAAATTGATGAAGTAATAGGCAAAATCTTCATATACATTGATGAAATTAAAAGACCTATCTGATCTTGTGTCTGTTCTTCTGTTACCATTTCCGTTGCTGTTTCCCGAAGTTTTGTAAACATTATAGCCATTTGGTCCTTGTGCATAAAAAATTGCATAATCATTTTCGTTCCAAACACCGTCTTCTTCACCAAAAATCTGTATTGCGTTTTCTTGCAGTGCTTCGTATCTCGTGTCCTGGTTGTATTCCGGTAACGCCAAACCGCCGTTTCCATATATTCTGAAGTTTTTCGGATTTACATTTGCAGGATTAATTCCGTTATCACGCAAAAATTTAGCAGTAATTTTGAAAATTCCAGATTTATCAACCTTAATTTTATAAAAAGTGCCCGATTTCAAAGGATTTTCGGTAGTGCCTATTCTTCCGGAAATTGGCGGAAAATTTTGTGGCGCATCACTACTCACTACAATGGTAAAAGAACTTAAACGATAAATTATGCCACCTTCATTCTTTAAAGCAGCAACTGCAATATTGGTTGTTTTTTCATTTGTATAAGGATTGGTATAATATCCTACTTCAGCATTTTCAGCAGAAGGAATATCACTTGGAGTAATATCAAAAAGCTCTTTTGAAGAAATTTTTTCCCAAATCAGGTTGGCTACTTTTTGATTTTTTCCGGTGTAATTTCCATTTGACCGGAAATAAATCGTATTGTTCTCATAAGAAAAGCCATCATTGCTGAAATAGGGAACCGTAACTTTTCGTGTTCCGTAATCTATGATCTTGTTGCCGCTCCATTCAATCTTTACGGTTTGAGAATGATAAAAAACTGCAAAAACTGCTATTGATAAAAATGTAAAAATGCGCTTCATCGGATTTTTTAGTTTAGCGAGTACAAATTAAACGAAAAATAATAAATAATAATATGATGCAATAAAATTAATTTGTTAACGTTTTGCAAAAAAATCAATGTATAATTTGATTTATTAAATAAAATATTTTTTCTTTGTACTCTGAAAATTCTAAAAAGACTATGAATAAGTTAAAGTTGTTTTCTTTTGTAGCGGTAAGTTCTTTGATGCTCTTAGTGAGTTGCGGCGGTGGCGGCGGAAAAAAAGGCGGTGGAACCAAAGGAAAATTCACCAGCAAAACTGGCTGGAATCCCAATGATAAAAACGGGTGGTTCTTTACCGGGAAACAGCAGAAACAAAAGGGTTGGCCAGGAATGGTTTATGTAGAAGGAGGTACTTTTACCATGGGATTGGTAAAAGACGATGTGATGCATGACTGGAACAACACCCCGAGAAGAATGCAGGTAAGTGCTTTTTTCATGGGCGAAACAGAAATTACCAACTACGAATACCGTGAATATGTTACATGGTTGAAATTTGTATTCCCACCATCTGATCCTGGTTTTAAAGAACTCTATAAAGGAGCACTTCCCGATACTCTGGTTTGGAACAACAAACTTTCTCGAAATGATTTTGCAGAAACCTATTTTAGAAGTCCCGAATATGATTATTATCCTGTAGTAGGAGTTTCTTGGTTGCAAGCAACAAGATATTGCGAGTGGTTGACAGACAGAGCCACTGAGAAAGAACTCATGAAGCAGGGCATTATTTCTAAAGATTTCTATACTAATGATTCAAACAATCAAGGTCCGAATTCATTCAACTTGGATAAGTATAAAGCAAATGACCCTGAAATGGAAGCATATATTAATAAACAGCGGCTTCAGCAAAAATCAGGTATCAAGACAAGCAATCAAAGAATTATGGCGGCAAACAGAAATGCAACAGCAAGTGTCGTAGAAAAATTCAGATTGCCAACCGAAGTAGAATGGGAATTTGCAGCTTTGGGAATGCAAAAAGAAAGAGAATACAATTTGTATCAGAATAAGAAACCCGAAATAGAACAGTTGAAAGGAGTGAAAGGAAGAAATCGTGGAATGTACCTCGAAAACTTTAAAATAGGAAGAGGAGATTATTCCGGTGTTGCCGGTTGGAAAAATGACGGGTCGCCTACAACTTCTGATGTAAAGCTATATCCATCAAATAACCTAGGTATTTTCGGAATGTTCGGAAATGTGGCAGAATGGACTGCAGATGTTTATAGACCGATTATCGATGAAGATGCAAACGACTTTAACTACTATCGTGGAAATGTTTCGCAGGAAGTAGTGAAAAATGCAGACGGAACTTTCAAGAAAATAGAATCTGTAAAATACGACACACTTGCAGACGGAAGATTGGTTTACAAAGGACTTCCTGGTCAATATGAACGCGCAACAGTTGCAGACAGCAGAAACTTTAGAGATGGTGATTTCCAATCTTCGCTTGATGCAGGTTATGGTAGAGCAGAAGACAGTACTACTGCAGGTTACAATATGTACAACTCTAAAAGCAAAAGATTTATCGTTGACGATAGAGGAAGAGTTATTTTGCAAAAAGACGCTATTTCTAGAACAACCAGAGTTTCTAATGAAGTCAGAGTTATCAAAGGCGGTTCTTGGTTAGATGGTGCCTATTGGCTTGATCCGGGACAAAGAAGATACAGAGATGAATCAAAAGCTTATGGTTGGGTTGGTTTCCGTGTTGCACAGGATGCAAAATCTACCGGAAAAGGCAGAACAAAAAGATAAATAAATCTAAAAAAAATATTTTTAAAATCCTTCTCATATTGTAGAGGGATTTTTTATTTTTGAAAAATGAATGCAGCCAATTTTTATCCTCTTTTTCAACAAGCAGAAAAAGTAACAATCGATAGCAGAAAAATTGAAAAAAACAATATCTTCTTCGCTTTTTCCGGTGAGAGTTTCAATGCCGCAACTTTAGCAGAAGATGTGATAAACAAAGGAGCTTTAGCTGTGATTGTAGAGCAGAAAGAATATGAGAATGCTTCGAAAAATATTTTCTATGTTCCCTCAACTTTGGTTTTTCTGCAAGAATTGGCGGCGTATCACAGAAATCAACTCAATATTCCCATTATTGCTTTAACGGGGAGCAATGGCAAAACTACCACCAAAGAAATCATTCATGCCGTCCTTTCGCAAAAATATCGGGTGCAATATACTTTCGGCAATCTGAACAATCATATAGGAGTTCCTTTGACCTTACTTTCCATAAAACCAGAACATGAAATAGCGGTTGTAGAAATGGGCGCAAATCATCAAAAAGAAATTGAAGCACTCTGCAAAATCGCTCAGCCGAATTTCGGTTATATTACCAATTTCGGGAAAGCTCATCTTGAAGGTTTCGGCGGTTTCAGTGGTGTTATTAAAGGGAAATCTGAACTGTATGATGAACTGATGAGAAATTCTCAGACGATTTTAGTTAATGAAAATGATAAAATTCAGGTTGAAAAAACAGAAGATTATTCCCCAAAAATTACTTTCGGCAAAGAAACTTCAGATTATTATTTTGAAGAATTTTCTGAAAACAATTTTGTGGGATTGGCTTTTAAGGGTGAAAAAGCCCAATCGAAACTCACCGGAAATTACAATTTTACCAACCTTTGTGCCGCTGCAAGTTTGGGATTTTATTTTGGGTTAAATTTTAACCATATTAAAACTGCGATAGAAAATTATGTTCCTACAAATATGCGTTCACAGATTTTGGAAAAGAACGGAAAAATTTTCGTACTCGATACTTACAACGCAAATCCGAGTTCTATGGCTGAATCCCTAAAGAATTTCAGCAACTTCAAGGGTACAAAAACCATTATCATCGGTGATATGCTGGAATTGGGAACAGAATCGGAAACGGAACATCAATCTATTCTGAATTTAGCACAAACTTTGAATTTTGATGGAATCATTACCGTAGGAAAAAATTTCATGAAAATCAATCACGGCGAATTGTCATTTGAAAATGCGGCACAACTTTCAGAATATTTAAAAACGAAAAAAATTACTTCCGAAAATGTTTTGCTAAAAGGTTCAAGAGGAATTGCTTTAGAAAACGTTTTAGAATTTATCAGTTAGCATTAATGCTCCAAAAATCATTCAATATCAATTTGATATTGTGAAAAGTTTTTGGAAAAACCTGCTCCAGAATTTCATCTTTATTTTTCCATGAAACCTCAGAAATGCCCTCTTCAATTTGCGGTACAGGATTTTCGTTTCCTGTGAAAAGCATCTTGAACCAGTGTGTCGTTTTTAGTATTTTTTCGTTGTTTCTTTCGGTATAGATGTGATAAGTTTTGTTCAGAAATTCTTCTAAAACGAGTTTCTGTAATCCTGTCTCTTCCTGCACTTCGCGTAATGCTGCATCTTCCAAAGATTCGTTTTTCTCGATTTTCCCTTTTGGTAAATCCCATTTTCCGATTCTGTGAATGAAGAGAATTTCAGCGTTTTCATTGTGCACAACACCACCTGCAGCATCAATAAGTTTGAACATTTGTCTGAAACATCTCCAAATTTCATTTAAATTTTCGCCATAAATATTGATTTCTGGGCAAGAAGTATTTTCCAGCAAATCCACCGCAATTTCTAAACTTGCAGCACCATCGAAACGTATTTTTTTCGAAATGTCTTGCGGTTGCGTACTTAAAGTTAATTTTTTTTCATTCACAAAAACTTTATACATTTGCAGCGTTTTAATAATAGCACAAAAATATAAAAATGAATTTAGAAGGACGAAAAATAATCGTAAATAAATCGGTAAACGAATTGGTTGAAATGCTTAAAGAACCACAAGATTACCAATCCCTGATGCCAGAATCGCTGCAAAATTTTGAAGTTCGTGATAACGGTTTCAAATTCAGCTTGAAAGGAATGCCCGAAATTGCACTGAATATAGATGAAGTTTCTCAGCAGCAAGTCGTACTGAAATCAGGAAATTCTAGTTTGGATTTTTCTCTGACAGGAGCGATGAATCCCGTTGATGAAAACCGCACAGAAGTTCAGTTGCTGTTCGATGGTAAATTTAATCCGTTTATTAAAATGATGGTAGAAAAGCCATTGCAAAACTTCATTAATTCACTTACCGATAATATCGAAAAAATGTAATATAAAAGCGGATTAAGTTAATTTGGAGTGGTTTTTATAATGACAAAAACTCGTCTAATATTTTAAGGAAATCCGCTTTTTTTCTTGAAGAAACTTCAAGCTCAGAATCATTTTTCATGGTGATAGAAAATTCAATTCCCTTGTTGATTTTTTTGAGATAAGCCAGATTGATAAGATGGGATTTGTGTACCCTGAAAAAATGGTATTTGAAGAGAATATCTTCAAATTCTTTCAGCGTTTTAGAAACCACGATTTTTTTGCCGTCGGTTAAATGAAACGTGCTGTAATTGCTTTCTCCCGCGATGTGAATGATTTCTTCGGGAGCAACGTAATACGTTTCTCTTGCCGAGTTCAGCGGGATTTTGAAAATTTTCGGTTTGCTTCCGCTCACGATATTTTCCAGTTGGGAAACTACTTTTTGGTTTTCGGTTCTCTTGCGGATTACTTTTTCCAAAGCACTTTTCAGTTCTTTTATATCAACAGGTTTCAGCAGATAATCTATCGCACTGGCTTTGATGGCTTTTATCGCATAATCGCTGAAAGCCGTTACCATAATCACTTCAAAATCACGGTATTTCAGGTTTTCCAGAACTTCAAAACCGTCCATTTGAGGCATTTCCACATCGAGAAAAAGCAAATCTACCGGCATTTCCTGCAAGTCGTTCACTGCCGTTTCAGAATCGGTGGAACTTCCCAAAATCTGAACATATTTGCAGTGTTTTTCCAGCTTCAACCGAAGTCCATTGATGCTTTCTTCTTCGTCATCTAAAATAAAAACTTTCAGCATAATCAAATTCGAAGTTTAAGGTTTAAAGTTCAAGGTTCAAATTTTAAAGTTCATCATTTATCAATCATCAATCATCATTTATATTATTTGTCGGGATTTTAAGTTCTGCTATTGTTCCTGAATTATTTTCGAGGTCGGTATAGTTGAGCACATTTTCGGGTAATTCATCAAACAAATATTTCAGCCGTTCTCTGATGATTTCCGTAGCTTTGGAATCGTGGCTTCTTGTTTTTTTCTGCTGAATCAATTTTGCCTGTTCTCTTCCGACACCGTTGTCTTCTACCGTTATCAAAAGCAGATTTCCTGATTTTTTTGTTTTGATGGAAATAGTTCCACCTTCTTTTTCCTTTCGGTTTCTGATACCGTGTAACAATGCATTTTCCACAATCGGCTGGATAATCATCGGCGGAATTTTTAGCATTAAAGTTTCAGGTTCGGCAGAAATGGAAAACGTGAATTTCCCTTTGTGGCGAATGCTTTCTATGTCGAGATAGAGTTTCAGAAAATCCAGTTCATCCTGCAGCGTGATGCTTTCCGTGTCGGATAATTCCAGAACTTTCCGCGTAAGTTTCGAGAATTTCTGTACCAATTCCGATGCTTCGTCCTGCTTGTTTTGCAGGATAAAAGCATCAATGGTATTCATACAATTGAAAATAAAATGCGGATTCATTCTCGCTCTTAATGCCTGTTGCTCGGCAACTTCTTTTTCTTTCCCAATCAGTATTTTTTCTTTTTTAAGGAGCAGCGAACGTTTTCTCCAATAAGCGGAAACAGCAATTGCGAGAGCCAGAAATAAAATAGTGATGATGAGCCGGTTTCGGTTTTTGGTGGCTTTTTCTTCTGTTTTCGCGATATTGATTTGATATTTTAAGCTGTCGGATAATTGCTTTTTGTCAAACTGATACTGCATTTCCAGTTCGGTTTGTTTTTTTATGTTTGCTTTGTTGGACAGACTGTCTCTGTAAGTGATATAATTTTTGTAATGCTCAAAGGCATATTGGTAATTTCCCTGTAAACTGTCTGCCGAAACAAGCCGCAAATAAATATTTCTGACGGTTTCTTTTGCACCTGCTTTCTGGCTTATTTCCAGACCTTTTTTTAGGTACTTTTTGCCTTCATCAAATCGGTTAAGAGAAGATACGTAGGTATCGCCGATGTTGAGATAGGCAGTGGCAGCTTCGTTTGTATCGCCGAATTCCTTGTAGATTTCCAATGCTTTAAAAAAATATTCCACACCTTCGGAATATTTTTCTTTTTCGATATAGATTCCGCCGATAGTGTTATAAGAGCCGCTCATTCCTTTTTTATCGCCGAGTTCTTTTTCTATTTTCAGAACGGCAAACGTTTGCTTCAGGGCTTCATCAAAATTCCTTTCGGCGTAATAAATATTGGCAATATTGCCGAGAGCAGCCGACTCTCCGCTTCTGTCTTTCATTTTACGGAATATCGGTAACGCTTTAGAATACCATTTCAGGGCTTCATCATAATTTTCCTGAGAGGTATGAAGATTACCGATGTTATTGTAAGAAGTTGCCATTCCTCTTTTATCATTTTCGGTTTCTCGTATTTTAAGAGAAGCGAGATGATTGGTAAGCGATTCGGGATAATTCCCTTGTCTGTAATAGATGTTTCCTTTGGAATTATAAGCGTTTGCAATTCCGTTTTTGAAAGACAGTTTTTGAGCAAGTTCAAGAGATTTTTCTGCAAAAATTAATGCCTCATCATAATCCTGAATATTCCTGTTTGCACGGCTCAGTTCATTCAGAATATTGACCTTTAAAGTATCTTCCGAAGAAACGGACAGTTTTTGCAAAAGCGAATCTATCTGTTTGGTTTTAGGAATATTGGCAGAATTTTTTTCGAATGCTGAATTTTGTTCTGAATGAACTATTTTGATGGAATCTTTTACTTTTTGTCCGTTATTTCCCGGCTTTTCGTTGCAATAAAAGCAAAAAAGGAGAATAATAATCCCGAAAATGTAAATCGGTTTCACGGTCGGTTTGTTTTGTAACAAATATATAATAAAATAGACGAAATCATATCGTTTTCTTAGAAAACGTATGCGGTTACTCAAAAAACACCGGCGCTCAATCATTCCATAAAATACGTGGTAACATTTTTCACAACTTTGATACATTCAAAAAAAATATTCACTATGAAAAAACTATTCTTATTTGCGTTTGTTTTTGCAATGTTGCAGAGCAACGTATCTGCACAAACTGCACCGGCTATTGAGTGGCAGAAAACATTTGGTGGAAGCGCTTCTGATGAAGCCCGTTCTGTACGACAAACTTCAGATGGTGGTTACATTGTCGCAGGATATACCAGATCTAATAACGGCGATGTAAGTGGCAACCACGGTGGTGATGATTTTTGGGTTGTGAAATTCAATAGCAACGGTACAATTGATTGGAAAAAAAATTTAGGAGGAAGTTTGGATGATGATGCGAAGGATATTCGGCAAACTTCAGACGGCGGTTATATTGTAGTTGGACGTTCCCGCTCATCTGATGGTGATCTTAATTTGCACTACGGAGCAACAAGCACAGACGATTGCTGGATTGTAAAACTTACCTCAACCGGCAGTATTGTGTGGCAAAGAACTTTGGGGGGTTCTGGTTTTGATGTTGCTCATTCTGTTCAACAAACCTCAGATGGCAACTATATCATTGCTGGATATACCTCCTCAAACGACTTTGATGTAAACGGTATAAATCTCGGTAGTGATGATTACTGGGTTGTCAAACTGTCTGCTAATGGTAATGATATTTTATGGTCAAGAACACTCGGTGGAAGCAGCAAAGATAGAGCCAATTCTATTCAACAAACTAACGATGGCGGCTATATCATTGCTGGAGAATCTTGGTCAACCAACGGACATGTTACAGGTCATAATGGTTTAAATAATCCCGATTATTGGGTTGTAAAACTTGATAGTGATGGAGCGCTTCAATGGCAGAAATCTCTTGGTGGAAGTGAGTACGATGTTGCCAATTCAATTCAGCAAACCAACGACGGAGGTTATATTGTTGCAGGATATTCTAATTCGAATGACGGTGATGTGAGCGGACATCAGGGACTTACATTTGTTGCCGATTATTGGGTTGTGAAGCTCAACAGCAGTGGTAATATTCAATGGCAGAAATCTCTTGGAGGTTGGGCAAATGATTTTGCTTATTCCATAAAACAAACAAGTGATGGTGGATTTATTGTTGCCGGTTCTTCAGAATCTACAGATGGAGATGTGAGTGGCAATCATGGAGGAGGTGCGCCTGATTTTTGGGTTGTAAAACTCAACAGTAGCGGCAACATTCAATGGCAGAAATCTCTTGGCGGAAATGATGGAGATGAAGCCAGTTCTATCCAACAAACCAGCGATGGTGGTTATATTATTGCCGGATTCACATATTCAGTTGATGGTGATGTGAGTGGCAATCATGGCGGTTTCGATGCTTGGTTAGTAAAACTAGCACCAGATGGTATATTGGCAACGCAGAATATCAATAAAAAAGAAATTGCATTATATCCTAATCCTGTAAAAGATGTGCTGTATTTTTCGGAAGAAGTTACCAATATGAAAATAACAGATGTTTCAGGCAGATTGGTAAAACAAATTCTGACTTATTCAAAATTGGCAGATGTTTCTCAATTGGCAAAAGGTGTTTATATGATTTCCGCAGTTACAAAAGAGGGTAAAACGATAACCAGAAAAATGGTAAAAGAGTAGAGACGGATAATTTATCCGTTTCTCTTTAACTTCTTGAAAGATTAAAATTTTTAAGAAAATATCCCGCAGATTTTTAGCAGATAGTGGCAGATTCTTTTCAGAATAGTTTTTATCTGTTTCGTCTGTACTTCTGGGGGAATTTTTTGAAAAAGATAATTCTGCTGTTTTGAAATTTGTATATTTCGTGGGTATTCCTTTTTGGCTTTCAATCGTTATTTACCAATTCATTTACGGTTTTAAAAAACTGAAAGCAGATATCAGAATTGCAGATTTAAAATAATCCTGAATTTTAGACACGACATTTTATCAATTCGTATAGCTAGCAAAAGCTTCTTCCAAATTCTTGTATTTCCCTCTGAACTCATCAATCGGCGAATCCTGAATGATATTTCCCTCATGAATTAAAATCACCCGAGAACAAAGTGCCTCAACTTCCTGCATGATATGGGTGGAGAGAATCACGGTTTTTTCTTTTCCGATTTCTTTGATGATATTTCTTATTTCAATAATTTGATTAGGGTCAAGTCCGTTTGTTGGCTCGTCAAGAATCAACAAATCCGGAGCATGCAGAATCGCTTGAGCAAGCCCAACTCTCTGTTTATACCCTTTTGAAAGTTGCGAGATTTTTTTTGACTTTTCGGGAGTGATTCCTACCAAATCAATAACTTCATCAATTCTCTGTTTCGGGATTTTATGAATTTCCGCTACGAAATTAAGATATTCTTTCACATACATTTCAGCATACAGAGGGTTGTTTTCGGGTAGAAATCCCATGTTTTTCTTTGCTTCAATTTCATGTTTCGTAACATCTTTTCCATTGAATACAATTTGCCCGTCATCTATTTTCAAAGCACCAACAATAGATTTCATCAAAGTAGATTTACCTGCACCATTGGGACCGAGAAGTCCGATGATTTCATTCTTTGAAATCTCGATATTGATATTGTTTAAAGCGGTTTGACTCCCGAATTTCTTGGTTAGATTGATGACTTGTAGTGGCATAAATTATTTTTATTTTCCAAATTTACATTAAAGAAATAAAAAAACCTCACATAAAAGCGAGGTTTTGTGAGCGCGCCAGGATTCGAACCTGGGACCGACTGCTTAGACGGACGATGCTCTCTCCCGCTC
>CAZHFE010000034.1:0-19783 GCA_964532055.1 uncultured Kaistella sp.
TTCCGATGACTTTCAGCGAGTCGATGTATTCTTTTTCGGTGTCGAAATATGCTTCGATTTTATCGCCTGTAACTTGTTTTTCACCGCTCCACGCAATCGGTTTTCCGAAGAGATGCATGATTCCGTCGGTTTCATTGAAGCTTAAAGAATCTGCACGAACCTGAATATTTGTTTTGAACATTCTGGCTTTTTTGTAGGCACGAAGAAAACTTTTTTTCTCTATAGGATTTTCTTTATCAATTTTCTGATATGTCAAAAATCTTTCTGCCGAAAAATACATGGAATCTTTTTCCAAAATTTTCACCGCATAAGGTTTATCGGTAATCATTGCAGAATCTTTCTTTTCGTATATTTCGCCGTAACCGCCTCTGATAAATCGTTTTTCTTTCGGGTCGCGAAGCAGGACATTTCCGTTGGCTTTTCCGAAACCTGTGATTTGGTTCATGTACATTTTGTCGCCGGTCAGGATTTTTCCGTTATAGTGAATTCTGGAATTTTTGTTGAGATATACTTCTTTGGAATTCATATTATACGTTCCCTGTTCGGTAAAAACGTAATTCGACGGATTTTTTTTGTTGGTAATGGTGGTTGCTCCGTTAAAAGTTGCGGTATTGGTAAGCTGATTCTGCTTGATATTAGTTCCTTCTACAGTGTATTCGGGATTGTCTATTTTTACGTTTCCGGTAAAATCAATCATTCTGCTGTTCAAATCATAAGTTGCAGATTTGGTGTACATTACGTTTGAAGCATCAGAAATTGTTCCGCCTGTGTTGAAATATGCTTTGTTTGAAACCTTGTCATAATACATGGTTTCGGTTTTGATGGTTTGTGTAGGGTCAGTCAAAACCACATTTTTTCGGGCGATTCCTTTTTGGGTATTTCCGTCATATTCCATTTCGCCGGAAGTGATTACAGAGCCGTCTGCATTTTGCAGTCTTACGTTTCCGACGGCTTTTACAAAATTCTGCTCTTCATAGAAAATCACTTCATCGGCATTGAGAACCGAACCTTGATGAGAAAACTGTACATTCCCGGAAAAGAAAGGATTCCCGTTATATTTATTGGGATTTTTATCAAAAAAATCGGCGTGAATCAACCGTACTTTTTCACCTTGTGGAGCGTTTTGCGGAGTATTGAAAAAAGAATCTTTTACCAAAACATCTTTTGGCTGTGTGGTGATTTGTGCAAAATGAAATGAACAAATGAAAAGAAAAAGGGAAAAATAATATTTCATTTGATTTTTTAGAACTTTTTTAAAACCTTGCAAATTAAACAGATTTCCGCAGATTTATTGTCATCAAAAAAATCAGCGAGAATTATAAAATTCTTCAAGGGTTTTATTTTCATTAATCTTTTTTCGTTCCGTAGAAATAAAGTGAGTGAGAATCAATATTTACGCCAAATGCGTTTTCTATCGCTTCTTTGATACCCTGAATTCTCGGGTCGCAAAACTCGATGATTTCTTCTATTTCTTTATCCGAATCTTTTTTGTAAATCACCAAATGGTCGTGCTGTTTATCGAAATAAGATTTTTCGTAAGACGATGAAGTGAGAGTTTTTTCGCCAAACTGGTGTTTCCGAATCAATCCCGCATCAAGAAAAATTTCAATAGTATTGTAAATGGTCGCTTTGGAAACGTGATATTTTTTCTGCATCATCAGGAGATACAAATCATCTACATTGAAGTGATGTTCCATATTATAGATTTCCTCTAAAATGGTATATCTTTCAGGCGTGTTTCTGAAACCTTTTTCCTGAAGATATTGTCTCAGAACGTCCTTTGTTGTGGCGATATTGAGTTCTTTCTGTTTAGCGTCCATTGATTCATAAATATATGCAAATTTATTGAAAAAAAATTAAGCCGAAAGACAGCAGAAAAGAAATCAAATTTATAAATCATAATGCCGGAAATTTACCTGCTCTATTTTTTTGGTAATCACTTTCTGGTCGAGAAGCGGTGCAGATTCCACAATGACATTGTGCGGTGAAACCCCCCACGCTTTGAAATCGTCGCTTCCGATATATTTTACAAAATTGTAGATATTGAGCGTAATTTTTTCTTTCACCGTGAGAAAAGTATCGTTGATGTAAGTATTATCAATAATGACATATTTCAAATCCGGCGGAATGTTGTGAGAACGAAGCGACGGATAATTGCTTCTTGATGGAATGGTTTCGTCTTTCATCATATCTTCCAAAACCTGGTCGAAATAATCATTAATTTTTCTATTTATTTTGAACCCGAGAAGAAAACTGATTCTGTAAATTGTTCCAGGCATAATTTCCTCAATGGTATATTTGAAAGTAAATGGATCTTCCTGATTTACAATGTTCAAGATAAAATAATGGTCGGCTCTTTTCGGTTGTTTACGAAGAATAGAATAGATGATTTTGGCTTCTATCTCATCTTCCCTTTTTGAACGACTCAGAAAAGCGAGGTTTGTAGCGTATTTCGGAACGGTTTCATCGAGTTTCAAATCTTTGATAATCGGAACATATTTTTCAAGTTTTACGAATTTTATAAATTTTGCTTTTATCAGTCTTCCGTTGTACCATGCATACATACATACCGCAATAAAACCACCGAGAACGATTGTAAGCCAACCTCCATCTAAAAATTTAATGACATTTGCATAGAAAAAACCGAATTCGATGGAGAGAAAAACAGCAATAAAAAAAAACGCAAAATATTTGTATTTTTTGAATCTTCGCAACCAGAAAAATAAAAGAGTAGTGGACATCAACATTGTAACGGTAATGGTTAAACCATACGCAGCTTCCATGGCTTCAGATTTTTGAAAATAAATCACCACCACAAAACACAGCAACATCAACCCCCAATTGATTCTCGGGATATACATTTGTCCTTTAATTCCAGAGGGATAATCAATCTGCTGATTGGGCCAAAATGAAATCGACATTGCTTCTGAAAACATGGTAAACGAACCAGTAATTACCGACTGACTTGCGACAATTGCAGCTACAGTTGCCAAAACAATTCCGGGTAATATTGCCCACTGTGGTAAAATCCCAAAAAACGGGTTGGTTCCTGTGAATACCTCATGATAATTATCTAAAAGCCACGCTCCTTGTCCTAAATAATTGAGAATCAACATTGTTTTTACAAAAGCCCAACTCACACGGATATTCTTTTTTCCGCAGTGTCCTAAATCCGAATACAATGCTTCTGCTCCCGTTGTACAAAGGAAAACTGCACCCATAATGACAATAGCACTCGGTGAATGGGTGATGAGATTGTAAGCATAAATAGGATTGAACGCTTTCAAAATATCGACATGGTCAAAAATATGGATTGCCCCGAAAATGCCCAAAACCAAAAACCAAATCAGCATAACTGGACCGAAAAACCTGCCGATAAATGAAGTGCCGAATTGCTGTACTACAAAAACAACAAGCAAAATAACCAAAGTAATGGAGACCACCGGAGTATTCGGACTGAAAATTTTCATACCTTCTACAGCAGACATCACAGTAAGCGACGGTGTGATTACACTGTCTGCAACCAAAGCAGCACCACCGACAATCGCAACAAGATACAGCCATCTTTTTTTAAGTTTTTTGACTAAAGAATACAACGCTAAAATTCCGCCTTCACCTTTGTTATCAGCTCTTAAAGCGATGATGACGTATTTTACGGTAGTTTGCAAAGTGAGTGTCCAAATAATGCAGGAAAGCGCACCTTCAATATATTCGTCAAAAGGCATTAGTGATGTTTCTCTTCTAGCGTTTACAATGGCTTTCATCACATAAAGAGGCGATGTACCAATATCTCCAAAGACAATTCCCAAGGAAACGAGAATACCGATTGCGGTTAATTTTTTGGTATCGAAATGACTACCTCCATCTGTATTTTGAACCATTTAAGATAGATTTAACCGTGCAAATTTAGATTAAAAATAGATTCTGCGGATTTTTATTTTAAAGAAATTTTTCAGATGGATTATGCTTCTTTAGAAATAAGAGGTAAACAAACGGACAAACATTTTTAGTGAATCGGAATAACCAGTACCGGAATTGATGATTTTCGGGTAAGTTCTTTGGTTAAACTCCCCACGAAAACATCATACATATTGCTTCTTCCGTGAGAACCCATCACAATGTATCCTGCGTTTTTAGATTTTGCATATTCCAAAATAATATCTCCTGCAGTTCCCTGTTTCAGCAGATGTTCGCAATCTACGTTTTGGGCAATGATTCTCTGCTCAATTGCATTGAGCTGCAATAACTCTTGCTTGATTTCATTTTGCTCCACTTCCGGGAAATACTGAAATCCCATATCACCGATTGCAAAACCAATATCTGCAGGTGCAACGTGAATCAGGCAAATTTTTCCGTTTGTTTCTTTGGCGAATTTTACGGCTTCCTCAACTAATTTATCGGTATTATCCGAAAAATCTATGGGTAAAACGATATTTAACATGACTTTAAATTTGGGTGTTTAAAGTTACAATTTTTTTGCGGATTAAAAAAATCAGCCGATTTTCAAGTCAAATATTTTTTCATTTTCCCAAAATGCTTCCAGCAAATCATTTTCATAAACTTTTCCCACTCCTTTCGGTGTTCCCGTGAAAATCATATCGCCGACTCTCAAAGTGAAATACTGCGAAATGAAAGAAATAATTTTTTCGGGAGAGAAAATCATCATCGAAGTATTGCCGTTTTGTACTTCTTTTTTGTTTTTAAGCAGAGAAAAATTGAGGTTGCTTAAATCGAAATCTTCTTTTTTATAAAAATCTGAAATCACGGCACTTCCGTCAAATCCTTTTGCCAATTCCCACGGAAGTCCTTTTTCTTTGAGCGCGGTTTGCAAATCTCTCGCCGTGAAATCTATTCCCAAACCGATTTCCTCAAAATGTTTATGGGCATTTTCTTGCTGAATGTATTTTCCTGCTTTGGAAATTTTCAGCACGACTTCCAATTCATAATGAATATCATCTGAAAATTCAGGAATGTAAAAATCTGAACCTTTTTTCAGGATTGCCGTATCGGGTTTTATGAAAATCACGGGATTTTCGGGAATTTCGTTTCCGAGTTCTTTGGCGTGTTCAGCGTAATTTCTTCCTATGCAGATGATTTTCATTGTTTAAGGTTTAAAGTTTTATTTTTTAAAAATAAAATATACGGCGAGAATCAGAAAAATAAAACCGATAAAATGATTGATGCGGAAACTTTCGTTTTTAAAAAATACAATCGTAAAAATCGTGAAAACGGTTAATGTAATCACTTCCTGCAAAACTTTCAGTTGCCAAAGATTAAATGGTCCTCCGTTTTCTTTGAAACCGATTTTGTTCGCTGGAACCTGAAAACAGTATTCAAAAAATGCAATTCCCCAACTGATGAAAATAATGGCAATTAATCCCAGATTATGAAACCAATGCATTTGCTTGAATTTGAGATGTCCATACCACGCAAATGTCATAAATACGTTGGAAATGACCAGTAGAATAATGGTTAATGTAATTTTGCCCATTGATCGATTTTAAAACTTAGACCTTAACTGAATCCCTGTCAAAACTTTTTTCGTGTACAAAGGAAAATCAGCATTTTGAATCCAGCCGAAATATCCCAAATCTTTTATGAAAACGTCTTTCACTTTTTGTCCTTTGTATTTCCCGAAAGTGAAAATTTCTTTTCCGCTGTCATCAAAAGCGATAAATCCTGCCAAATCTGCAAATTTGCTGTGAAAGGAAAACTCGCTTAATCCTGCAATATCTTTCGGAAGTTCTTCATAATGTGCAACCTGTGAATCCAGAACTTCAAAAGTAGCTAAAACATCGGCTTCTGCAGAATGGGCGTTTTCCAAATTTTTTCCGCAATAGAATTTGTAAGCGGCGGTAAGATTTCTTGGTTCCTTTTTGTGGAAAATCGTTTGTGCATCAACTAATTTGAATTTGCTTAAATCAAAATCAATCCCTGCTCTCAACAATTCTTCAGCTAAAAGTGGAACATCAAAACGGTTAGAATTGAATCCACCCAAATCACTACCGGAAATCATTTCCATAATTTTCGGAGCAATTTCTTTGAAAACAGGTGCATTTTCCACATCTTTATCCCAAATTCCGTGAACTAAACTCGCTTCTTTAGAAATAGGCATTTCTGGATTTATACGCCACGTTTTACTTTCTCGCGAAGCATCGGGATTTACTTTTAATACGCAGATTTCTACAATTCTGTCTTTGCTGATGTTGATTCCCGTAGTTTCCAAATCAAAGATACATAGTGGTTTATGGAGGATTAAATTCATTTTTTAATGCGATGATATGTTAATGTGATGATGATTTTTAAAATTTCAAACCCCGAATTTCAAATTATTGTAGTTGCTTTTGAAAAATCAAAGAAATCAAGATATAATAAATGATAAGCAATGGAATGCCGACAATTTTAAAGATTGCTAAAATCAAAATTCCACCGATTAAGAGAAATAGTTTCGGATAATTGTCTTTCAGTTTCATTGACTTGAATTTCATAGAAATCATTTTGATAGGAGAGATTAAAAGCCAAGATGAAATTGCCGTTAAAATCAATGGATAAATTTCATTTTCAAATAGAAATCCCAAATTTCCGGTTTCTCTGTAAGCATAATACAATCCGAAAATCAAAATCGTATTACTCGGTGTGTTCAATCCTTTAAAATAATATTTTTGTTCTTCATCAAGATTGAAAATTGCTAATCTTAAACAAGAAAAAAGTGTAATGAAAAATCCGAGATATTTAATTTCAAAAGGCAGTTCCATTCCGAAAAGATGATTTCCGAAAGGTTCAAGGATTTTGTACATCGCAACTCCCGGCAAAAATCCGAAACTTACCATATCTGCTAAAGAATCTAACTGAATTCCCAAATTAGAATCAGATTTTAACGCTCTCGCTACGAAACCGTCGAAAAAATCTAAAAATAAGGAAATAATAATACAGATTGCCGTAATTTGATAATCGTCGCTAATCAAATGCACGATTCCGACACAACCGGAAAAAAGATTTCCCAACGTAAAAGCATTGGCAAGATTATTTTTAATGAAATTCATACTTGTAAATTTTTACAGTTTCAAAATATCAATCGTTCCGGTTTGGTCTTCAATTTTATAATTCAGTGCTTTTGCCAAAACGAAAATATGGCCGATATTTTCTATAAGCTGGTTTTTGGCATCGCTTTTCAGCTGGTTTTGATCAACCGTTTTGTAAGCGCGGTCTTTTGCATATTTTGTAATTCTTTGCAGGTCTTTCTCATCGAAACGATCAAAGAAAGAATCGTCCATAGATTGTATTTCCACACTTGGTGTAATTTTAATTTCAGGATTCGGCAATTCTTTGATAATGAGTTTTTTATTTACAGAATCTACCTCGATTTTCATTTTATTTAAATCGTAAGAAACCTGTGCATTGGTCTTGGTAAAGGTGGTAATTTCTTTATTGAGAGAGGGCAGAAGTGAACTTCCAAATAATTCTGAAGTGATTTTGGTTTTCTGCATTCCAGAAAAATCTTGTTCTATAACCACCATTTTATTCATCTTCCGGATTTGGTTGGTGATGAGATAGTAGTCGTTTTCAATTTTATCGTCTGCTTTTTTGGTGATGAAATTCCAAATGAAAAATAAGAGCAACATTGCAGCTGCTCCTGTAAAATAGGGAAGTGTTTTTTGCAATACTTTCACTTTATTTAAAAATATCTTTGATAGATGAATTGTCTTTTTTCAAAATTTCGAGCAAATCTCTTTCCAGATAGCCGGTTTTGGGACTTTCTATAATTCTGCCGATTTCTTTCCCGTATTTGTATAAGATAATAGTGGGAACTCTCTGTATGTTCAAAACGCCTTCTTCGCCGCTTGGTGATTCTTTTTTACGGTTTACTGCAATAATGGTGAGTCTTTGTTCGGGATATTTCAGCTCCTCCAAAATCTTCATCAAACGCGGCACTTCTCTGTGGCTGTCTTCGCACCAAGTTCCCATGACAACAGTCATCGCATAGGAATTTAGTTTTTCTTTTCTCAGTTCGGTAACCGTTTTTTTGTCTATTGCGTATTCATCATGTTCTTTGTTGTACCAATCGCTGAAAGGTTCTTTCAGGAGTTGTTTTTTGGTTTGTGTTCCGAGTAGCATTTTTCCGTCTTTAGTAGTGCCTATTTCACGATTGACAATCACTTTTTGCGATTCGCAAGATTGAAACGTCAGAAACAAAACAGTGGTGAATAATAATATATTTGATGTGAATTTTTTCATTGATTAATTATTTTTCTATAATGGTTTTCAAATCAGCCGGTGAATAGTATTTGTTTTTCAGAACTTTATTGTCCGCAATTCGGTGAACGTTGATTTTACCGCCCGAAATTTCGGAATAGGCATCTTGTCCTTTTTCCTTATAAAACTCTATGGTTTCGTCTGCTTCCTGCTGTGTAGAACATGCTTTAGACATATTGGAACGCTGCACTTCATTAAACAAATCCACAAACTTTTCACCCAAACCGAATTCCAAAACCGCACCGCTCAATACATATTGCAAATCACAAAGAGCATCGGCAATTTCTACAATATCGTTATCTGCAATCGCTTGTTTTAATTCATTTAATTCTTCCTGCAAAAGAGAAACTCTGAGTTCACATCTTTCTTTTGACGGAATTTGCGGAGTATCAAGAATAGGAGCGTTAAAGGTTTTGTGAAATGCTGCAACCTGGTTCAGCGAATCTATTTTTTGCATAGAATTTTAAAATTTTGAACAAAGATAAATAAAAATCTGTACTACTTTTCATTTCTAAAGGATTCAAAAAAACCGCTTTAAAATAAAGCGGTTTTATATTATGAAAAGCTGAATTTATTTGGAAATTTCCCGACCAATCACCAGTTTTTGAATTTCAGATGTTCCTTCTCCAATGGTGCAGAGTTTGGAATCTCTGTAATATTTTTCCGCAGGAAAATCTTTTGTATAACCATATCCGCCGAAGATTTGCAGGGCGTTGTTTGAAATTCTTACACACGCTTCAGAAGCGTAGAGTTTTGCCATCGCTCCTTCTTTGGTCATCGGTTTTTTAGCGTTTTTCAGTGTTGACGCACGTTGTATCAAAAGTTCTGCTGCATCTATTTCTGTTGCCATATCTGCAAGCATAAAATTGATTGCCTGAAATTGGTTAATCGGTTTCCCGAATTGTTGTCTTTCCAAAGAGTATTTCAGTGCAGCTTTATACGCTCCTCTTGCAATTCCTAAGCTGAGTGCGGCGATTGAGATTCTTCCGCCGTCAAGAATTTTCATGGCTTGTTTGAAACCGCTTCCTACTTCCCCCAATCTGTAAGAATCACTAATTCTTACATTATCGAAAATCAGTTCTGCGGTTTCAGAAGCCCTCATTCCTAATTTATTTTCTTTTTTTCCACTGGAAAATCCTGGCATTCCTTTTTCCAGCACAAAAGCGGTAGAATTATTTCTCGCGCCTTTTTCACCGGTTCTGGTCATCACTACTGCAATATCACCGGAAATAGCATGAGTAATAAAATTTTTTGCACCATTGATTATCCAATCATCACCGTCTTTTACGGCAGTCGTACTCATTCCTCCGGAATCTGAACCGGTGTTGTGTTCGGTTAATCCCCATGCTCCGATTACTTTTCCGCTTGCTAATTGAGGCAGCCATTTTTTTCGCTGTTCTTCATTCCCAAATTCGTATATATGATTGGTACATAGTGAGTTGTGTGCTGCAACAGAAAGTCCGATAGAAGGGTCAACTTGCGAAATTTCATCTAAAATAGAAACATATTCATGATAGCTTAATCCGGAACCGCCGTATTCTTCAGGAATTACAATTCCCATAAATCCCATTTCTCCTAATTGATGAAAAAGTTCTACGGGAAATTTCTGGCTTTCGTCCCATTCCATAATATGTGGACGGATATTTTTTTCTGCAAAATCGCGTGCAGTTTCTGCAATCATGTTGATGTCGTTGTTCATAAAAATTTATTTGGATTCAAAGATAATTAAAATACACCAATGAAAAAGGATTCCGATAAAGATTTTTTCTGCATAAAACCTCAATATAAATTGTTGAAAATCAAACTTTCGTATAAATTTAATGTAATTTTAATTTTTATAATGAAGTTTAATTGTAATTTAGCCGACAGAAAAAAAATCTAAAATGAAGAAGCTTTTATACTCATTTTTGTTAGTTCCGTTTTTGGGACTTTCACAAATCCCTACTGGTTATTATGACGGTACGGAAGCATTAACAGGTTTTGCTTTGAAATCGAAATTGCACGATATTATCTCAAATAAAACCATCACCTGGCATTACAGTAATCTGCAAAATTTCTACAATCAGACAGATATTGACCATCATTATGATTTCGACAATAGTAATACAACTTATATTCTCGACATCTATTCAAACAATCCTACAGGAACTACGGCATATCATTACAATACTTCTCAAATGATAGGAAGTGCAAATGCTGAAGGACAAGGTTGGAATCGTGAACACCAAATGCCACAAAGTTCATTCAATAGCAATTACCCGATGTATTCTGATTTGTTCTACGTAATTCCTACAGATGCCAGAATTAATCAGCTGCGAAGCAATTATCCTTACGCAATGGTGAGAACTACTACAACACCTTACTATACTTTTACCAACGGCTCTAGAATAAATAATAACGGAACTGCAAATTCTGCTTATACAGGCAGGGTTTATGAACCGCACAATGTATTTAAAGGTGATATTGCACGAGCTTTGCTTTACTTCGCGGTACGCTATGAAGGAAAACTGAACTCCTTTAATTTCTATAATGGCACTTCGCCTGCAAACGACACTTGTCCTTTAGACGGTACGGAAGAAAAAGCATTTGAAGATTGGTATATTGCGATGCTAATTCAGTGGCACAATCAAGACCCAGTTTCACCGAGAGAAATTGAGCGCAACAATAATGTTTATGCGGTTCAGAAAAATAGAAATCCTTTTATCGACCATCCGGAATGGGTAAGTGCGATTTGGGGTCAAACTCCTGCGACTGTTGCGCCAGCTGCGATTTCAGATTTAAGCGTTTCGCAGACAAGCGCATATTTTGTGAAACTGAACTGGACTTTTTCTTCTGAATCATCTGTTATCGGGTACAAAATTTATCGGGACGGAACTTACATCGGTTATACCAAAAGTAATACGTTTTATGCAGACCAATTAACTCCATCTACATCGTATAATTTCACTGTAAAACCGTATAACAATAATTATATGGAAGCGGCTCAAAGCAATCAGGTTCCTGCAACAACTTTGGATTCTGATGTTTATGCCAAAGATTTGATGATTACCAAATATCTGGAAGGAACCTCAAATAATAAAGCTCTCGAAATTACCAATAAAACAGGTCATCCTGTGAATCTTTCGAATTATCGTTTAAGCATACAATATTATAGCGGAACCAATTATTATTTTCCGGCTCCGTACGAATTGGAGGGTATCGTAGAAAACAACACCAATTTTGTAGTATTGAATCCGGGTGCTAATTTTTCCTGCATTACCAATAATGACGCGAGGTTCGTTTCTGCTGCACCACAAATGACTTTCGACGGAAGCAACTATATTGAACTGCGTTATAAATCAACTACTGTAGATGCAGTAGGAAATAGCGGAGTAAACAATTTTTCCGTTTTGGGAAATACGTCACTTTACAGATCATCATCAGTAACTAATCCCACTACAAGTTTCAATATTGGGGAATGGACAAAATATCCGAATGATTATTGCCAAGGAATAGGGACAATGGCTGTTTCTGATACAACGTTTGATAATCATGATTTGTCTGTTTATCCAAATCCGGTTGTAGGAAACACGCTTTATGTAAAAGGAAAACAAATAACAAACACCCAAAAAGTGACAATCATCGACATGAGCGGAAAAGTAGTTCAACAGGAAACTCAGCCGTTTAAAAATAAGAATTCTGTGAATGTTCAAAAATTGATTCCAGGAGTTTATATTTTGAATGTTGAAGGTAAATCATTGAAGTTCATTAAGAAATAAATTTTATTTATAAGACTTGAAAAAATCAGCTTCTAATTTAGAAGCTGATTTTTTTAGAGCAGATACAATTTCATTTTTTGTTCCGCTTCCTGTTTCACCTTCATTTCGCGGAAGATTTTTTTTGCATTCGTGTTAGATATTCTGTAATAAATAATTTTGTCTGCGTAATATTTAAAATAAGGGTGGCTTTTCAGCCAAGATTCCGGCGCTTCCATCAATCCGTATTTTTGTACATGGTCTGATTTTAAAAATGCGGTTGTAATTAATTTTTGAGCTACAGAAACATCAATATTATAAATATCTAAAATCTGATTTTTGTTTACAAAACCGCCCAATTTATTTCTGAAACCGATGAAACCTGCTGCACTTTTCTCATCAAAACCAAATTCGATAAGCTGTTTGTAAGTAATTTCGTTGAGGTCTGTTTTAGCGAAATCTGTTTTGGCTTCTGCGGAATATTCATTTTTCGGAGGAGTAATATTTTGAGTACTATTTGAATTTGAAACTGTATTTTGAGGTGTGTTTGTTTTAAAATTTTCGGGATTCAGCTTGATGAAAGGTTTCATTTCCTGAAATTTTTCGGCAGAAATCACGAAGCAATTTGCAATATCTTCTATGTTTTTGAAACTTCCTTTCAAATTCCTGTCTCTGTAGTTTATAATCACCTGCGCTTGTTTTTCAGAAAACCCTAATTTTTTCCAGCCATCTAAATCAGTTATATTCGGGTCGAAATTCTGATATTGGATTTGGGTTTTTTCCATTTTATAATTTCTGTTATCGGCATTGAAACTCTGCGGAGTTTTTTCCGGCAGAAGAAGATAAGGAGCGAGTTTGCGGAAATTTTCATCACTGATGATAAAACATTCTTTGAATTTCTCTTTGCTGATGAAACTTCCACCCAAATAACTTTTGTATTTCAAAATAGCATTTGACTGATTTTCACTAAAACCCATTTTCACAAAATCGGCACTGCTGAAATCATCGGGGTTGAATTTTCCCGGAATGTTCAACTCTTTTTTCGAATAAGATTTCCATGAATTATAGTGTTGATAATTTTTTATTGGGTAATGATTTGCTTCCAAATATCCTGAAGTTTCCGGTAGAAGAATAAATTTTTCCAATTCTGCAAATTTTTCTTTGGAAATTGCATAGCATTTTTTCAGCTGTGCTTTGGAGTTGAAATTTCCGCCGACAATATTTTTATATTTTAAAATGGTAGAAACTTGCCGCTCTGTAAAACCCATACTTTTCCAACCTTGTTCATCTAAATCGTTGGGATTAAATTCTTTTAATTCAATTTTTTCATCGGTTTGAAAATTGAGATTCGCCGTGAAATTTTGCGGTTCAGTTGTGGTTTCTACAGGGTTAAAATACAGTAAGCCCAAAAGCAGAATAGAGCCTGATGTTGCAAATCCCATACAATAATTCTTCAATCCTGAAAAGGTAAACCGATGAATCATGATACTTTTTTTGACAAAATTATTGCATGTTGAAGTTTTGCACTTCAGTGAAATCGCCCTTTTTACACCGTGAAAACACCCTTTTTTTTATTCCGGTTTTTCAGCGAGAGATTCTTTCAGTTTTTGTAATTCGGCTTTTACAAATTCTAGCCGGTCAATAATGGTAATGGTTTCAGAAATTTTGGAATTGGTGGTTAAAGCAATTCTTGCACCGTCTAAAGTATAACCCTTTTCTTTCACCAAATGGTAAATGATTTTAAGGTTTTTAATGTCTTCCGGAGTGAAATAGCGGTTTCCTTTTTTATTTTTTTTGGGTTTGATAATCGGAAATTCTTGCTCCCAATAACGTATCAATGAAGCATTCACGCTGAATGCTTTAGAAACTTCGCCCATAGAATAATAGAGTTTATCCGGAAGATTGATTTTCATTTTTTAGGAGTAGAAACAGGATTCAAAGATAGAAAATTTTTGAAATAAACATTACCTGAAAAAAATGTGCTAAAAAGAATAATAAAAACTATTTTGAATCAAATAATTTCAGTACTTTTGCACCACTTTTTGTGGAAGCATTTGGCGAAGTTAAATCCTTAACAATTAACATCTTCAGTATTTTTCAAAGACCACATTAAGCCAAGTTTTGAAAAATAAGGAATACAAATTATTTTAATTATGTCTGAAACGACAACAAAAGAAACGGTTCTTTTGAACCAAAATGTAGCACCTGAACAATTTGACTGGGATTCTTTCGAGTCAGGTCTTGATGCTGATGCAAGAAAAGAAAAAAGTGATTTAGAGGAAATCTACAATGGCTCGCTAAACAATTTGAGCGACAACGATGTACTCATCGGGAAAGTAGTGAGATTAACCGATAAAGAAGCAATTGTTGACATCAATTTCAAATCAGAGGGTGTTATTTCTCTGAACGAATTCCGTTACAACCAAGGACTTGCTGTAGGTGATGAAGTAGAAGTAATGGTAGATAGAAGAGAAGACAAAGCAGGTCAGTTACAACTTTCTCACAAAAAAGCAAGAACGCTGAAAGCGTGGGATAGAGTAAACGAACTTCACGAAACGGGTGAAATCGTAAACGGATTTGTAAAATCAAGAACAAAAGGAGGTATGATTGTCGATGTTCACGGTATTGAAGCATTCTTGCCGGGATCGCAAATCGACGTAAAACCGATTAAAGACTACGACCAGTTCGTAGGAAAAACTATGGAGTTCAAAGTGGTGAAAATCAACCCTGAATTCAAAAACGTGGTAGTTTCTCACAAAGCTCTTATCGAAGCAGATCTTGAAGGTCAGAAAAAAGAAATCATCAGTCAGTTAGAAAAAGGACAAGTATTGGAAGGAACTGTGAAAAACATTACTTCTTACGGTGTTTTTGTTGACTTAGGCGGTGTTGACGGATTGATTCACATTACAGACCTTTCTTGGAGCAGAGTAAACCACCCATCAGAAATCTTGGAAGACGGACAAACCGTAAAAGTGGTAATCCTTGATTTCGATGACGAGAAAACAAGAATCCAATTAGGAATGAAGCAATTAGAAGCTCATCCGTGGGATGCACTTTCTGCCGAACTGAATGTTGGAGATAAAGTAAAAGGTAAAGTAGTAGTTCTTGCAGATTACGGTGCATTTGTAGAAGTTGCTCCAGGTGTGGAAGGATTAATCCACGTTTCTGAAATGTCTTGGTCAACTCACTTGAGAAGCGCAGGAGATTTTGTGAAAGTAGGAGATGAAATAGAAGCAGAAGTTTTGACTTTGGATAGAGAAGAAAGAAAAATTTCTTTAGGAATGAAACAGCTTACTCAGGATCCATGGGCAAATATCGAGGCGAAATATCCGGTAGGTTCTAAACACACAGGAACGGTAAGAAACTTTACCAACTTCGGTGTTTTCGTAGAATTAGAAGAAGGAATTGACGGATTGATTTATATTTCAGATTTGTCTTGGACGAAGAAAATCAAGCATCCATCAGAATTCTGTTCAGTTGGTGATAAATTAGATGTGATTGTATTAGAATTAGATACCGCTGCAAGAAGACTTTCTTTAGGACACAAACAACTTACTGAAAATCCTTGGGATAAATTTGAAACCAAATATGCAGAAGGAACAGTACATACCGGAAAAGCAACAGAAGTTTTCGACAAAGGAGCACAAGTTCAGTTTGAAGATGCAGAAGTTGAAGCATTCTGCCCGTCAAGATTATTAGAAAAAGAAGACGGAAGCAAAATCAAAAAAGGAGAAGATGCAGAATTTAAGGTAATTGAATTCAACAAAGAATTCAAAAGAGTAGTAGTTTCTCACACAGGAACCTTCAGAGATGAAGAAAAGAAAAATGTGAAAGAAGCAACTGCAAAATCTGCAGCAAGCTCAGGCGAAGAGAAAACCACATTGGGAGATATTGACGCTTTAGCAGAACTGAAAAAGAAAATGGATCAGAATTAATCCTTGATTTTCAGATTATAATAGAAAACACTTCATTTTTTGAGGTGTTTTTTTTGTTAAAAACTCAAAACATATCAAAATTTTTTATATATTCGGCACCAAATAATTATCTTATATGAAAAATAGAAATTTACCCTTAAAAATTGCGGCGGTATTTTTAGCATTTAGCTTTGGAAATATCAATGCGCAGGATTTCAAATCCATTTTGCAGAGCTATATGTCTGCAAATTCGGCTGCAATGAGATCTGATTTGAAAGATTTTGAAATCACCAATAAGGATTTCTCAGAATCAATGAACGGAACTGTGATAGATTTTCAACAACATTTCAACGGTATTCCGATTTATAATGCTTCAGGAAAATCGCTTGTTAAAGACAATCAAGTTTTCTATCTTACAGAAGCATTTGCAAAATCTTATAACAATGCAGCACAACCAAGTTCTGCAAAATCAAAAAGCGATATTTTCAGCAAAATGGCAACTGCAATCAATCTGAAAAACAGCAGCAGTTACCAACTCATCGGGAATAATGATGCAGATTTGCAAACACCATTTGCAAAAACCAGATTGGTTTATTTTCAAACCGAAAATAACGATTTGAAACTTTGTCACGAATTTGTTTTCCCTGAAAAAGGAACTAGTGCATATTGGCATATTCTTGCCGATGCAACCAGCGGTGAAATTTTGGTTAAAGAAAACCTTACTCTTTCTTGTAACTTCAGACATGATGCATATCATCACGATTATTCTGCACACAACCCACAAGGATTTGAGGCAGATATAACCAATGAAGGCAGTCAAAGTTTCCCACAACCTGCACCATCTACTGCAGCAGCATTAGATGCATCTTACCGTGTTTTCCCGTTACCATTGGAAAGTCCGAGTCATGGCAGCAGTGCGCTGATTTCAAATCCGTGGTACATAGATGCTTCTCCTGATGGGTGGCATTCTGTAGCAGGAGGAACTTATACAGGAAATTATAACACCACACGAGGAAACAACGTAATGGCTTATGAAGACAAAGCCAATGCAAATGTACCCGGTCAATATGCAAATGGTGGGACAGACCGTATATTTGATTTCCCTTATGTATTAAATAATACCAGTGGAAATCTGAATGCAGCGATTACCAATCTATTCTATATGAATAACAAAATGCACGATATTTTTTACCGATTAGGATTTACTGAAACGGCTAAAAATTTCCAGGCATGGAATTTCGGATTGGGCGGTTTGCAGAATGACTATGTAATGGCAGAAGCTCAAGACGGCGGTGGAATGGATAATGCTAACTTTGCAACTCCAGCAGATGGTTCAAGACCAAGAATGCAAATGTATCTGTGGAGTCCTTCACTTGTAGAGCGTTTTTACTATAATGCACCTGCTGAAGCTGTAGGAAGACCTGTAGAAGCATTGGTTTCTACTACTTTCGGTCCTGCTTTAGATGCTACCGGAAAAACAGGAGATGTAGTTTTATCACCAGTTCTCGATGGATGTACACCACTTCCTGCAGGATCATTAACTGGAAAAATAGGATTGATTCAGAGAGGTGATTGCGAGTTCCAGGCAAAAGTTCACGCAGCACAAAATGCGGGAGCTATTGCAGCAATTATTTACAGTATGCCCGATTCCCAAGCAACTTCAGGAATGGGAGGAACAAATCCTGCAATTACTATTCCTTCTGTATTAATACCTTATACAGAAGGAATGTATATCAGAAGTTTATTAAGCGCATCTACTAATGTAAATGTAACATTGAAATACGACCCGACTGTTCAGAAGTTCAGAGATGCGAGTTTTGATAACGGAATTATTGCTCACGAATACGGTCACGGTATTTCAACGCGCCTTGTCGGAACTCTAAATTCATCTGTATCTAAAGAACAAATGGGTGAAGGTTGGTCAGATTTCTTCGCAGTAATGCTTACAAACAGACCGGGAGATAATGCCGATGTGCCAAGAGGAATTGGTACTTACTCAATTAGTGAGGCGGTTACAGGAGAAGGAATTAGACCTGCACCATATTCGCCGGATTTTAGTGTAAATAGTTATACTTATGATGATACCAATGGAATGGAGTACACCAATACTTCGGGGCAAATCGTTCCAGATGTGCACTCTATCGGTTTTGTATGGGCAACAATGCTTTGGGATCTTCATTGGAAATATGTTGAGAAATACGGATATTCATCTGATGTAATGGCAAACACAACAAGCGGAAGCAGAAAAGTGTTGCAATTGGTTACCAATGCACTTAAACTTACTCCGGCTAACCCAACCTTTATTGACGGCAGAAACGCAATTATAGCTGCTGAAGCCGCAATGGCAGGTGTTCCGGGAGCACCAACAGGACCTATTACAAGTGCATTTAATCCTAAAACATCAGTTGGTGGACCAGACAAATGTATGATTATTAACACATTTGCAAGAAGAGGTTTAGGTCTTGATGCTTCTGCAGGTGTTAAAACCAATATCAATGACCAGGTGCCGGATTATAACGAGATTCCGTTAAACGATCCTGTAACTTGTCAAATTTACATGGCGACTAATGAAACAGCAAGTATGAAAGATGCATTAAGCATTTATCCTAATCCTGCGAAAAACGAGTTCTTCATCAAATCAGGAAAAACTATTGCAGGAAAAGTAATCGTTGAGATTTATGATGCTTCAGGAAAATTAGTTTCCAGCCAGAAAGTAAATTCTTCTGATGCGGTGAATACTCAATCACTCAGCAATGGAATGTATATGGTAAAAGTTTCAGGAGTTGGTGTAAGCTATTCTACTAAACTATTGATTAATAAATAATTATTAATTAAATAACCTTTTAATAACCGTCTTGCTTTTTGCAGGGCGGTTTTTTATTTTTAACTTCCCCGAAATTTTATCTGATGAGCTTTAATTTCAAAATACATTCACCCCAAAAAATTTCGATGAGGTTTCGGAATATTGATATTTACTGTTTTGATGAGGCGGCAGAATTTGTTAAAAATTTACCCTACAAAAGAAACCCGGAAAAGGAAAATATGTTCTGCGTTTTCGATGACAATGGAGGAACGTGCAGTACCAAACACGCTTTACTGAAAAAATTGGCAGATGAAAACGGTGAAAAAGAATTAAAATTAATGCTCGGAATTTTCAGGATGAATGGCAAAAATACACCGAAGATTTCATCGGTTTTAGAAAAATATCACTTAAAAGAAATTCCTGAAGCACACAATTATCTGAAATTCAAAAGCCTAATTATCGATTGTACAAACTCTCAATCGTCGTCTGCAGATTTCGTTGATGATTTGGTGGAAGAAACAGAAATCGCTCCTTACGAAATAACTGATTTTAAAATAAAATATCACCAAAATTTCATTAAAAATTACCTTGAAGAGAATCCTGAAATTCCGTTTGATATTGATGAATTCTGGAAGATAAGAGAAGAGTGCATCGCTGAATTACAAAAATAAAAACCCTTTCCGAAAAATATGGAAAGGGTTTTTACTATTGTTGTTGTCTGAATTACTTTTTGTAAGGAACGTCTTTAATTCTCGCTTTTTTACCTCGAAGATCTCTGAAATAGTAGATTCTTGCTCTTCTCACTTTACCTCTTCTGTCAACTTCTATTTTTTGAAGCGCTGGTAAATTAATTGGGAAAACTCTTTCTACACCCACATCACCGCTCATTTTTCTGATGGTGAAAGTTTTGGTAGCGCCTGTTCCTCTCAACTGGATTACAGTTCCTTTGAAAAACTGGGTTCTTGTTTTCTGACCTTCTTTAATCTCGTAATACACAGTGATGGTGTCACCGGCTTTGAATTCTGGGAATTCTTTTTTAGCAATGTACTTGTCTTGTACGTACTTTAATAAATCCATTT
>CAZHFE010000035.1:0-19538 GCA_964532055.1 uncultured Kaistella sp.
GTGCATAAGTAAGAGCACCTTCACTCCCCGAAAGCATAAAAGAAATAATAAGTCCTACTTCCAAAATAGTGATACATATTGCCAGAATAATTGTTCCGTAAGGTTCTCCAACTTTGTGGGCAACAACTTCTGCGTGATGAACCGCTGCCAAAACACTTGCAAATAAAAACATCGCTCCGATAATATTCGTAACAGCCAAACCGCTATTCAAAAAACCTCCCAGATAAAAAATTACGGAAAGAAGAGGAAAAATAACTGTCCAGTGAAGTAAGTTTTTAAGTTTCATTTCTACTTTTTTTGCAAAATACAAAAAAACTATCAAATGTAATAAAGATTTCTTCCGCTAAATTCTACCTTTTAAAAAATCCTGACGCAAATTTTCATCTAACTTTTCGATGGCGTATCGCAGTGTCGTTCTCGGCATTTTTTGGTAATGGTTTTTCAAAAACCTGAGAAGCTCCGGCTCGTTTTTATTGCCTATCTCCCGAAGAAGCCAACCGTTTGCTTTGTGCATTAAATCGTGTTCGTGATGCAAATTGTTCAGTACCAATTCTTTCGTTAAAGAAAACTCGCCTTTTTTTACATAAAACATCGTGGCAACAACCGCTATTCTTTTAGACCAAAGGTTTTCTTCATCGGAAAGATTTTTTAATACTGTATTTTCTTGATTTTCAAAACAATATCTTCCTAAAATTTTATAACAAGAACTATCAACCAAATCCCAATTGTTGATATGTTTTTTGTTGTTAAGATAAAATGTTACGATTTCGGTTTTTTCCTGTGAAGTTTGAGATTTTTCAAATTTTGAAACCAACATCAGCAAAGCACAATGACGGTATTCGTGAATTTTTGAAGACAATAGTTTGGCTAATTCTTCCAAAGAAATTTTACGGAAATATTCTTTTGCGATTATTCTTTGGTCGGGAACGGTAGCTCCTATAAACAAATCACCTTCTGCATATTCACCTTTTCCGGCTTTGAAAAAACGTGGATAAAAATCTTTCTTTTCAGGGATAGAAACATCTTGTAACGCAGATTGTATTTCAGACAGCATGCTCAAAACGAATGTGGTTTAAAAAATTAAAAACAAAGCAAAATAAAGTAATTTTGACCAAAATGCACAACAATCTATTAATAAATGATTAAATTTGCATGGTTTTTTTAAAAACTCGAAAAAAACAGAAAACCTAATTAAAACAGAAAATTCTATGAAAATTATAGTTCCGATGGCTGGAAGAGGTTCCAGATTAAGACCACATACTTTAACCGTTCCGAAACCATTAATCCCGATTGCAGGAAAACCGATTGTACAAAGATTGGTAGAAGATATTGCCAAAGTTGCCGGTGAAAAAATCGACGAAATCGCTTTCATCATCGGAGATTTTGGTGCAGAAGTGGAAAACTCTTTAATAGAAATTGCAGAAAAACTCGGTGCTAAAGGAAGTGTTTATACGCAGGACGAACCGCTCGGAACGGCACATGCTATAAAATGTGCAGAAAATTCAATGCAGGGCGATGTTGTTGTTGCTTTTGCGGATACGCTTTTCAAGGCAGATTTTTCTTTAGACAAAAATTCTGACGGTGTAATCTGGGTGAAAAAAGTTGATAATCCGGCTGCGTTTGGTGTAGTGAAATTAGACGATTACGGCTTCATTACCGATTTTGTGGAAAAGCCGAAAGAGTTTGTTTCAGATTTGGCAATTATCGGAATTTATTATTTTCAATCCGCCGAAAAACTGATGGAAGAAATCAATTACATCATGTCTAATGATATTCGCGACGGAGGGGAATATCAACTCACAACAGCTTTGGAAAATCTGCGTCAAAAAGGAGCAAAATTCTCTCTCGGAAAGGTAGATGATTGGATGGATTGCGGAAACAAAAACGCGACAGTAGAAACCAACGGAAAGGTTTTGGAATATGAAAAAGAAGAATTTTCTCATTATCCAGCTTCCGCTAAAATAGAAAACTCGCTCATCATTCCGCCGTGTTTTATTGGAGAAAATGTGCAGATTTCAAACTCTAAAATAGGACCGAGAGTTTCTTTGGGAAACGACACTATTGTCATCAACTCCAATATCGATAATTCATTGATTCAGGAAAACACAACAATTGACCACGGAAATCTCAGCAATTCAATGATTGGGAGTTCCGCAGAATATTACGGCGTTGCAAGAGAAATTTCGCTGGGAGATTATTCCGTTTTAGATTTTTTATCAAACGGAAACAACTAAACCAACTCTCCCCCAAAAAAGCACACAATAAGCCACACAAAACATTTTGTGTGGTTTGGCGTTAATATTGTAAATTTAGGTTCAGGTAAATCTTCACTTATGAAAAAATATTTTTTAGCAGCAATTACGTTAATATTACTGGTTTCCTGTAAAACAAAAACAGTGGTGAACACTCCCGTTGTTACCACAAATGCTGTAAGTTCAAATGCTGCATTTTACAAGAAAATAAAAGAAAATTCTGATTTTCAGCAACTGAAAATAAGCTCAAAAATCAATGCCGAAACCGGAAATTTCATTCCTCCTTTAGATGCAACTATTTACATTAAAAACGGAGAAAAAGTATGGCTGAATATCGCCGCATTGTTCCTGAATGTAGGAAGAGGAATCGCAACCACCGAAGGAATAAAGGGTTACGAAAAATGGAACAAAACCTATATAGAATCAGACTTTGCTTATCTTAACAATCTGCTGAATGTCAATTTTATTGATTTTGCTTCTTTGCAGAATCTGCTGATGGGGAAAATCTTCATTCCTGTTGAGGAAAAAGATTTCATTTTCACCAAAAATCCGCAAGGATATAATCTGACTTCGGCAAAAAATTTCGTTTTGGGAGATAATAAAAAACGTTCAGAATATGCTATTTCCATAGATTATTCCAGTGATTTTGATTTGAAAAAAATATCTTTGAAAGACGTAAAATCATCTGACAATCTTGAGGTTTTCTACGGAAACTATGTTACTTTTGAAAATCTCCGGCTTCCGAAAAATGTTAAAATAATTATAAAAGGAGCAAAATCAAGCCAGATTTTACTTGAAAATACGAAATTTGACAGTTCTAAAATGGATACACCGTACTCCGTACCCAATAATTATACGAAAACCGAGATTAAATGATTAAAAGAATCAGCTTTTTAACGGGAGTTTTTCTGTTCGGATTTTTTGTCGCGCAACAGAATAAAGAGCAACTGCAAAAACAAAATGCGGAACTGAAAAAGCAAATAGCAACAATCAATGCTAATCTGGCAAAAACCCAAAAAGAATCTAAACTTTCCGTGGCTTACCTGAACGATGTGAATAAAAAAATACAGCTTCGTGAAAAAGTTTATAACAATACCCAAAAAGAAAAAAGATTCATTGAAGACGATATTTATCTTCGTCAGCTAGAAATTAACCGCCAAAACCGTGAACTTGCCGTTCTCAGAAAAAATTATGCCGAAGTTTTGGTGAAAGCATACAAAAATAAAGGTGTACAAAACAAAGTAACCTTCATCTTATCTTCCGGAAATCTGGGTGAGGCATTGCGACGAATACAATACCTGAAAGAATATGCTGATTATCAGGACAGAAAAGCAGCAGAAATTTCAGACGCTGCTACCAAATTAAAACAAAGCATTGCTTTGAGACAGAAATCGGTGCAAGACAAAGAAATTCTTTTGTCTAACCAACAAAAAGATTTGCTCACTATAGAAGCAGAAAAAAAACAGAAAGAAACCCTGCTTGAAGACTTTAAGAAAAATGAAGCGCAGCTCACCGCAGAACTGAAAGTTAAGCAGAAAGAATCTAAAACGCTGGAAGGACAAATCCGTGCAATTATCGCTGAAGAAATCAGGATTGCAAAAGCCAAAGAAGAAGAAAGAAAAAGAGAAGAAGCCGAAAAAATACGGTTAGCAAAAATTGCCGCAGAAAGAGAAAAAGCGAGAATAGAAGCAGAAAACAAAGCGCGACTTGAAGCATTGGCTCTCGAAAAAAAGAAAGCAGATGAAGAAGCAAAAAGATTAAAAGAAATCGCCGATAAAAAAGCAGCAGACGAAGCAGAAAAAGCACGGCTTTCTGCAGCAGCAGATGCCAAGAAAACCGAAGATGCCAAAAAAGCAGCCGATGCTGAAAAAGCAGAAGCCAAAAGAATAGCTGCCGCTAAAGAAGCAGCAAACGCAGCCGCAAATGCAAAAGCAGCAGCAGACAAAGCAGCAGCAGCAAAAGCAGCAGAAGATGCACTTGCCAAGAAAAACGAAGATGCTAAAAAAGCAGCAGAAAAACAAGCAATGACCAATTTCGGTGTCAATACATCGGTAGGATATAATTTCTCCGCAAACCGGGGAAAAATGAGTATGCCTGTTTACGGAACAATCACCCACTATTTCGGGAGACAGCCGCATCCTGTTTTTAAAGGTATTGTAGAAGAAAATAACGGGATAAAAATTGCAGTAGCAAAAGGAACCGTAGCAAAATGTGTTGCTCCCGGAAATGTTTCCAGAGTGGTAGCTTCAGGAGACGGCTCCAAAACGGTAATTGTGAAACACGGAGATTATTTTACCATCTATGCAAACCTTGCTTCAACAATGGTTTCTGCAAATCAGCCGGTTTCAGCAGGAACATCTATCGGTGCGGTCGGTCAGGATCTTGATGGAAGATCATATACGCTGGATTTTCAAATCTGGAACGGTAGCAATCCCGTAAATCCAATGGAATGGGTAAATTAAAAAATAAAATTTAACTTTACAGAAAATTTATAAAATGGAAGCATTAACAATAATGGCTCTTTCCTGGCAGCATTTATTAATCGTTGCTCTTATTATTCTTATCTTTTTCGGTGGGCGAAAAATCCCTGAAATGATGAGAGGACTGGGTTCTGGAATTAAAGAGTTCAAAGATGCCGTGAAAGAAGACGACAAAAAAAAGTCGGAAGAATCTAAAAACAATTCTACTTCAGATAACTAAATTTTAGATTTAATGGGCTTTAGCGAAACAGCTTGGAAAATTTTCAACCAATCTATTGAAGATTATCACATCAGTGATGATGTAGATTTTCCTGTCAAAAATCCCTATGCAAATGGTAGTTTGGAACAACTTTTGTATGCAAAAAATTGGATTGATACCGTTCAGTGGCATCTGGAAGATATTATTCGTGATGAAAATATAGATCCGGCTGTAGCTTTGAAAATTAAAAGAAGAATAGACTCTTCCAATCAGCAGAGAACTGATCTAGTGGAGTTTATCGACAGTTGGTTCCTGCAGAAATACGAAAAAATCACTCTGGAATGCGATGCGAAAATTAATACAGAAACTCCTGCATGGGCAGTAGATCGCCTGTCGATTTTGGCATTGAAAATTTATCACATGTCGCTCGAAGCAAACAGAGCAACAGCAAATGAAGAGCACAGAAAAAAATGTTCAGACAGATTGAGCGTTTTATCGGAACAAAAAAAAGACCTTTCCGAAGCTATCGACCAATTGCTTTTTGATATTGAGAATGGTAAAATTAAGATGAAAGTGTACAAACAAATGAAAATGTACAACGATGAAAGTCTTAATCCGATCCTTTATCAAAACATAAAAAATGACTAAAATATTTGGATATATTTTTATTTTAATTTCATTGCTCGTTGCGGTTTCGTGCTCGGTAGAAAAAATTAATCTCTCACCGGTAAATGACTTGCCTTCTGGGAATAATCCCGATTCGTTCAGTTACAATCAGGGGAAAGAGATTATTGTTTACTCTTCTGAAATTACCAATTTGACTGCGACTTTTCCGAAATTTAAAAATGATGCGGTAAATGCCGAAGTTGCAAACTTGAAGTACCAACTGAAAGACTATATCGGAGCATTGGAAGCATACAACATCAACGGAATGACACATGCACAACGCAGATTTGAAAAATCATATAAAAAACTTCAGAACCTGAGGAAATATCTGAATTCCGATGATGACCAGGTTTTGAACAGGTATTTGGTAAGGATCAAAACAAATATGTCGCTTTTAGAAAACTATCTGCCAAAAGACACGGCATTTCCGAATACAAAAAACTAATCATCTATGCTAAAAATTCAGGCAGAAGCAAATGTTCCTACAGAATACGGAACTTTTAAGATCGCAGCATTTTCTGAGCAGCAAAACGATTGGATGCCCCACTTAGCAATAATTGCTGAAAATACCGACTTACAAAAACCCGTCAATATTCGTTTTCATTCAGAGTGTATTACCGGCGAAGTATTCCATTCTCGAAAATGCGAGTGCGGGCAGCAATTAGACACCGCAATGAAATATATGAATGAAAACGGAGGAATCATTATTTATCTTCGGCAGGAAGGAAGAAATATCGGAATCATCAATAAATTAAAAGCGTACGCATTGCAGGAAAAAGGATTTGATACAGTAGTGGCAAATCTGAAACTTGGACTTCCTGCAGACGACAGAAGTTTTGACGCAGCAATAGAAATTCTGAATATTCTGGATGTGAGAGAGATTAATCTTCTTACCAACAATCCCGAAAAAATTAAGTTCGTAATGAATAGCAATATCCTTCTTAACAAAAGGATTCCCCTTCAAATAGACCCCACCAAGGAAAGTGCAGACTATCTAAAAGTGAAAAAAAATTACTTCGGCCATCTTTTAGAAGATGAAGACCTCAACGGCTAAACAAAGATAAAAATTTCTGCTTATTTTCAGCGAAACCTTTTGTGGATTTTCATTTTGAATAAATTTTGTTTTTATTGATGGTAAGTTCTCAACAAACCGTGGTGTTTTGTAATTTTTTGAATTTGTTTTGTCTGTTTGGTTACTAAATCGTACATTTACGGTTCGGTAATTAAAACATCAATTACAGATAATATCACCAATTAATTTATTATTATTATGAAAACAAAAATTTTTACCCTTTCGGGCCTGCTTTTAGCCGCTTTAGGTTTCGGTCAGCAGAACCATTGGTCAAAAGCGAGCAAAATTCCTACAGATAATCTCAACTCGCGAATGGCAAACCCTACTGTATTTTCGGTTTACAACCTCAATGTAGAAAAGATTAAGGCAGATTTGGTTAATGCACCACAACGATTTGCTTCCAGCACAGGCAAGTTGATAACTTTTCCCGATTCAGACGGAAATTATAAACAATACATCGTGCAAGAAGCATCGGTAATGGCTCCTGAATTACAGGCTAAATTTCCCGATACAAGATCCTATGTCGGGTGGCAAAAAGACAACAGCGGAAACACCATCAGATTCAGTGTAACACCAACTACCGGACTCAGTGCCATGTATTTTGACGGAATGAAGGTGAGTTATCTTGACAGTTACACCAAAGACAACTCACAATATATTTTATATAAGAGAAGTGATTTGCCTGCAAACGACCGCATTTTTGAATGTAAAGTAGAAAAATTGATAGACGACGAAGGAGATAGTCATCAGGTAGAAAGTGCCCCGATTGTTTCTGATGGCTGGTTTAGAACCTATCGTCTTGCTTTGGCGTGTACCGGTGAATATGCTACATATCACGGCGGAACAGTAGGAAGCGTAATGAATGCAATGACTGTTGCAATGACAAGAGTAAATGGGGTTTATGAGAAAACCGCCTCTCTCACAATGGTGATGGTTCCGAATAATGACCAACTAATTTTTCTGGATGCCAATACCGATCCATATACCAATAATAACGGTTCAACAATGCTGACTCAAAATATTAATACATGTAACAGCGTGATTGGTTCGGCAAATTACGACATCGGACACGTATTTTCTACCGGTGGTGGCGGTGTTGCTTATCTTGGCGCTATCTGCCTATCAAGCAAAGCAGGTGGAGTAACGGGCTTAACTGCACCAATTGGAGATCCTTTTTACATTGATTATGTTGCCCATGAAATGGGACATCAATTCGGTGGTAATCATACATTCAGAGCGGCTACTGGTTCTTGTTCCGGAAATGCAAATAACGGAACAGCTTATGAGCCGGGAAGCGGTACTACCATCATGGCTTATGCGGGAATCTGCGGAGCCAATAACAATGTGCAGAATAGCAGTGATGCATACTTTCACTCAGCAAGTGTAAATGAAATCAATAATGTAATCAAAAGAACTGCCGATTGCTCATCAAAAGTATCTAACAACAACCTAGTTCCAACTGCTGATGCAGGTTCTAATTATACCATTCCTAAAAGCACTGCATTTGTGCTGACCGGAACGGGAACCGATCCTGATGGAGACCCGATTACTTATTTATGGGAACAATTAGATAATACCAGTAACACACAACCACCTGTTTCTACAGCTACAGCAGGACCGGTTTATCGTTCTTACTTCGCTACATCATCACCATCAAGATATTTCCCAATGATGAGTTCTGTAATGGCAAATAATTTAACTCCGAAATGGGAAGTAACACCTTCCGTTGCAAGAACTTTGAATTTCTCATTATTGGTAAGTGATAACAGAGCAACAGGTAACCAATCGGCAAGAGCTACAATGCAGGTTATTGTTTCAAGCGCAGGTCCATTTACGGTAACTTCTCAAACAAGCAATATTCAATATAATGCTGATGTACCGATGACAGTAACATGGGATGTTGCAGGAACCAATGCAGCACCTGTAAATACCGCAACTGTTTCTGTCTATTTGACAAGAAATAACGGGACAACCTTTGAATTACTAGCTTCCGGACTTACAAACAATGGTTCTGCAAACGTAACACTTCCTAATGAAGATATTCCTGCGGCAAGAATTATGGTGAAAGCAGACGGTAATATTTACTATGCAGTAAACTCTTCCAACTTCTCGGTGAAAAGGGTTTTGGCAACAGCAGAAGCAAACGTGAAAAACATCTCTATTTATCCTAACCCTGCAAAACACGAAGTAAACGTAGTGTTGAAAAACAAAGCGGAAGCATCTTACACAATTATTGATGCAAGTGGAAGAATTGTTGCAAAAGGAACAGTTTCTGCAGACGGAAAAATTAATGTTGAAAAAATCACCAACGGAAATTATGTATTGAACATTCAATTGAAAAACGGTGAAAACCTTTCTGAAAAATTAATGATTAGAAAGTAGAAATCATCAATACATATTCTAAAAAATGCGGAACTTTATTGTTCCGCATTTTTGTTAATGATATTTTGATATTAAAAATAGGTACAAATACCTATAAAAAAGTGAGATTTCCCTTATTGCCCGAGGTTTCTTGTTTGGCGTACATTTGCTCCATAATTAACCCATAAAATTTGAAACAATGAAAAATCTAAAGAAAATCAGTATGTATGCAATGTTGTTGCTTGCAACTTCATTTATTATGTTCTCTTGCAGAAAAGATGACGACGGCGGCGGAAACAATGGTGGCGGAGCTGGAGAAGGAACAATTACCGCTAAAGTAAATGGTACACAAGTTACAAGCGCCTCAATGACAAGTACTGCGCAGTATGTAGTAACTTCGGGTAGTTTTGGAGCGTTAACAATGCAAGGAACTACAACGGATTTAAAACATTTCCAATTGATTCTCGCGAATGTGACCAAAGCAACCGGAACTTATGACATAGGAGGAACAAACTCAGTTATGGTAAATGGATCGTACATGGAATTAACAACAGGAGGTTCTAGTCAGACATGGGTAGCTCCATATGCAGGTGGTGCTGTTGTAGGTAGCATTACTATTTCAGAATGGACAGACAGTAAAGTTGTAGGAACTTTCAAATTCAAAGCAGCCTTGCAAACAAGTGGTGGTGGACACGACACTTCTAACATAAAAGATGTAACAGAAGGTTCATTTAACTTGAAATTCTAAAAATTTTCAACGAATTGAACAAAACCGCCCGAAACTTTCCGTTTCGGGCGGTTTTGTTTTACGCTTTCAGAATATTAATCTCATCACGCAGTTTTGCAGCGGTAATAAAATCGAGGTTTTTTGCAGCCGCTTCCATCTGCTTTTGTTTTTCGGTAATTAATTTCCCTAAATCTTTGCTTCCGTAAGCAGCTCTTTCTTCCGCCACCTTTTGCAGAATTTCTTTCTGGGTATATTTCTCGTCGGGAAAATCTTTGCTTCTTCCCACCAAAACTTCAGATATTTTTTTGTTGAGAGCCGTAGGAATCATATTATTTTCAGCATTATATTTCATCTGCTTTTCGCGGCGGTAATTGGTTTCGTCAATGGTTAACTGCATCGATTTCGTCATTTTGTCGGCATACATTATCGCTTTTCCGTTAATATTTCTTGCTGCTCTTCCCACAGTTTGTATCATCGAACGCCGAGAACGAAGCATTCCCTCTTTATCAGCATCTAGAATTGCCACCAAAGAAACTTCTGGCAAATCAAGACCTTCGCGCAAAAGATTTACTCCTACCAAAACATCAAACAAACCGGTACGCAAATCCTGCATAATCTGTATTCTCTCCAGCGTTTCCACATCAGAATGTATATATCTTGTTCTGATTCCTACTCTGGTAAAATATTTGGTGAGTTCTTCTGTCATTTTTTTTGTTAAAGTCGTTACCAAAACACGTTCATCAGCTTCCGTTCTTTTTTGTATTTCCTCAATCAAATCATCAATTTGGTTCAAAGTCGGGCGCACTTCAATTTCGGGGTCAAGAAGTCCGGTTGGTCTTATAATTTGCTCAATGTATTGACCGCCGGTTTTTTCCAGCTCATAATCAGCCGGAGTTGCAGAAACATAAATAACCTGATTCTGTATTTCCTCAAATTCGTTGAATTTCAGCGGTCGGTTATCCATTGCTGCAGGAAGCCGGAAACCGTGCTCCACCAAAACCTCTTTTCTGCTTCTGTCGCCGCCATACATTGCATGGATTTGCGGAATCGTGGCATGACTTTCATCAACCACCATTAAATAATCTTTCGGGAAATAATCGAGCAAACAAAAAGGTCTTGTTCCTGGTTCTCTGCCGTCAAAATACCGCGAGTAGTTTTCAATTCCGCTGCAGTAGCCGAGTTCTTTCATCATTTCCAAATCAAGCTCGGTTCTTTCTTGCAAACGTTTTGCTTCCAGCGGTTTTTCTATTTTGTTAAAGAAATCTACCTGTTTTACCATATCGTCTTGAATTTCGCGAATGGCACTTTGCTGAGTTTCTTTTGAGGTTACAAAGAGATTTGCAGGGTAAATCTGAATCTGGTCGAAATCCGAAGTTACATTTCCGGAAACCGGATCGAAACTCTGAATGGTTTCAATCTCGTCCCCGAAAAACTGAATTCTTACCGCATTATCTGCATATGCCGGAAAAACATCAACCACATCACCTTTCACCCGGAAAGTACCGCGCTGAAATTCGTTTAAAGTTCTCGCATACAACGCATTTACTAAAGAATGAAGCAAATTTGTTCTCGATATTTTCTGGTTTTTTTCAACAGAGATTAATGATTTATTGAATTCCGTAGGATTTCCGATACCGTAAATACAGGAAACGGAAGCGACAATCAGCACGTCTCTTCTTCCCGAAAGCAGACTTGCCGTTGCAGAAAGCCGCAATTTTTCTACTTCTTCATTAATACTCAAATCTTTTTCGATGTAAGTATTGGTAGAAGCAATGAATGCTTCCGGTTGATAATAATCGTAATAGCTTACGAAATATTCTACTGCATTTTCCGGGAAAAATTCTTTGAATTCCATATAAAGCTGTGCCGCCAAAGTTTTATTGTGCGCCAAAACCAAAGTCGGTTTCTGCACATCTTGCACCACATTTGCTACCGTAAAGGTTTTTCCCGAACCGGTAACTCCCAAAAGTGTCTGATATTTTTCGCCGAGTTCTAAACCGTTTGTTAATTGGGCAATTGCTTGCGGCTGATCGCCGGTTGGTTTGAAATCTGATTGAAGCTGGAATTTCATATCACAAAAATACAAAAAATAGAAACGGAAAAAGGGAATGTATCTGAACTGTTGTTTTTCCGGAGATAATGCGCATTTCTAAAAATTTAAGTAAATTCGTTCCGTATTAAATTGACTTCAATGATACTTCAAGGAAAAAAAATCCTCATCTGCATTTCGGGCGGAATCGCTGCATACAAAATCAATTATCTGATAAGAGATTTGATTAAAAAAAATGCAGAAGTTCAGGTTTTAATGACACCTTCCGCAGAAAAATTTGTATCGAAACTCACGCTTTCCACCCTTTCTAAAAATCCGATTTACTCAGATTTTTATTCGGAAAACGGAACGTGGAACAATCATGTAGAATTTGCTTTGCAGACAGATTTGATTTTGGTTGCGCCGTGTACCGCAAATACATTGGCGAAAATGGTTCACGGGATTTGCGACAATTTGGTGATTGCAACGTATATGTCGGCAAAATGCCCTGTTTTCATAGTACCTGCAATGGATTTGGATATGTATGCGCATCCTTCAACAAAACAAAATCTGGAATTGGCAGAAGATTTCGGGCATTTTATTATTCCGGCAGAAGAAGGCGAATTAGCGAGCGGACTTTTCGGGACAGGAAGAATGGCGGAACCGGAAAACATTATCAAAGAACTCGAATCTTTTTTCAATAAAAATCAAAACGCAGGAAATCTCGCCGGAAAAACAGTGCTTATTACAGCAGGACCGACTTATGAATCGATTGATCCGGTGCGGTTTATCGGTAATCATTCCTCCGGAAAAATGGGATTTTCTATTGCCGAAGAAGCTGCAAATCGTGGAGCAAAAGTTATTTTGATTTCAGGACCGTCATCACAGAAAATCCGAAATCAAAATATTGAAATATACAGAGTAACTTCTGCAAAAGAAATGTATGACGAGGTTTTCAGACATTATGAAAAAGCAGATATTGCCATTGCAAGTGCAGCAGTTGCAGATTATGCCCCAAAAGAAATCGCCAAAGAAAAAATCAAGAAAAATGATTATTCTCTCACTATAGAACTCATCAAAAATCCCGATATTCTGAAAACTATGGGCGAAAAAAAACAACAGCAGTTTTTAGCGGGTTTTGCACTCGAAACCCAAAACGAAACAGAAAATGCCAAAGCCAAATTAGAGAAAAAAAACCTTGATATGATTGTGCTGAACTCGCTTCGTGATGAAGGAGCAGGATTTAAGAACGATACCAATAAAATAAAAATCATCACCAAAACCGAAGAAAAAGAATTTGCCTTGAAATCGAAAAACGAAGTGGCAAAAGATATTTTAACCTTTATAGAAGCAGCGATTTTAAAATAATATTCTTAAATTTCCGTTCTCAAATTTTACCTTTATCATGAAGAAATTTTTTACCATATTCATTATTCTTTTTAGTTTTCAATCCGGTTTTTCGCAGGAGCTTCTGGCAACGGTGCAGGTGAATGCACAACAACTCGGCGGAAGCAATACGCAGATTTTCAAAACATTAGAAAAAAATCTACGCGATTTCATCAACAATACAAGTTGGACAGGAAAAAAACTACAGAATTTCGAGAAGATAAAATGCAATTTCGCAATCGTGATTACTGAGCGACCGGGAAACAACAACTTTAAATCGAGCATTGTTGTACAAGCAGTGCGCCCCGTTTTCAATACGTCTTATGAAACGCCGCTGCTCAATATTAATGACAATAATTTCGCTTTTGAATATATCGAAAACGAAAACCTGACTTTCAATGAAAGGCAATTTTCCGGCAAAAATCTCATTGATGTCATCAGTTTTTATGTTTATACGATTTTGGGTTATGATGCCGATAGTTTCAAAATTCGCGGCGGACAAGACTGGTTTGCAATGGCGCAGAAAATTTCTAACAATTCTATGAACCAAAACTATGCAGGTTGGTCTGTAATGGAAGGAATCAGAACGCGCGGTGCGCTGATTGACAATCTGCTGAAACCCGAACAAGCAACGCTGCGAAATATGTTTTATACCTATCACAGAGCAGGTTTAGACAATCTCGGGAAGCAAGACCAAAGCAGCGGTAAAAAAATTATTTTTGATGCGTTGATGCAACTCAAAACGTATGAAAACAATTTCCAGATGAATTATCCCATCAATCTTTTCATCGATACCAAAAAACAGGAAATCTTTGATATTTTCAACAACGGAAATAATGCGAATGTAAACATCAACGATTTGAAATCGCTGTTTGTGATACTTTCACCGAAAGATATTGACAGCAAATGGAATAAATGGAAATAACCGTTTGTAAATTAAAAATTTAACCAATACTTTTGTAGAGCTTTAAGTGATTTGCTTAAAGCTCTTTTTTCAAAACAATGCTCACAAGAATTTTCATACAAAATTTTGCTTTAATTGATTCACTCGAAATTACCATGAACAAAGGATTGCAGGTAATTACAGGAGAAACAGGTGCGGGAAAATCTATTATTCTCGGTGCGCTCCGGTTGATTCTGGGCGAAAGAGCCGATGCGAAATCCATACAAAATTCTGATGCGAAAAGCATTGTGGAAGCAGAATTCAGCATCAATGAAAATTTTAAAAATTTCTTTGAAGAAAACGATTTGGATTTTGAAAAACAAACCATTATCCGAAGAGAAATTCTGCCGGCAGGAAAATCCAGAGCTTTTATCAATGATGTTCCCGTAACGTTGGATGTTCTGAAAAATTTATCTGAAAAACTCATCGATATTCATTCGCAGTTTGAAACGTCGCGGCTTTTCAGCGAAGAATACCAGTTTGCGATTATCGACGGATTGAGCAATAATAAAACACTGATAAATGATTATCAAAAAGATTTTTCGGTGTTGAAATCTTTGCAGAAAGAACTCGCTCAATTCAAGGAAAAATTAGCCGAAGGAACTCAGGAATCAGATTATAAACTATTCTTACTCAATGAATTACAAGAAGTAAATTTAGACGAAATCAATCTGGAAGATTTGCAGGAAAAACTTTCTATGCAGGAAAACGCAGGACAAATTTCCGAAACGCTTTCACAGATTCTGACCAGATTCGACCAAGAAGAAATCGGGATTTTAGATGCGCTGCTTGATATAAAAAATAAGTTTACCAAAATTGCTGAGCTTTCTCATCATTTTTCTGAACTAGACCGTCGTTTCGGGGAAAGTTTCATTGAACTGAAAGATATTCTTTTTGAAATTCAAAACGAAGCAGAAAAAATAGAAACCAATCCCGAAGTTTTAGAAGAATTGAATTCTAAATTAAACAAAATCAATTCGTTATTTCAAAAACATCACGTCAATTCCGTTGAAGAACTTGTTGAAATTCGCGATAGAATTTCCGGTGAACAATCTGGGTTTGAAGAATTGAACCTGCTTATTTCCGAAACCGAAAAACAGATTTCCGGAAAGAAAAATACGCTCGAAAAAATCGCCCAAAAACTCTCGGCAAACCGAAAAAAATCTATCCCAATATTCATCAAAAAAATCGAAAATCTCTTACAACAATTAGGTTTAGAAAAAGCCAAAATAGAGGTTGAACTTACGGAAAAACAAGATTTTGCCAATTTCGGAAAAGAAAATATTCAACTGTTGTTTCAGGCAAATTCGGGATTCTCGTTAAAGCCGATTCAGAGTGCTATTTCGGGAGGTGAACGTTCGCGAGTAATGTTGGCTGTGAAAAAAATTATGGCAGAAAACGCCGAACTTCCTACTTTGATTTTAGACGAAATTGATACGGGAGTTTCCGGAAAAACTGCCGCCGAAATGGGAAAAGTGATGAGAGAAATGGCGCAGAATATGCAGCTCATCGTCATCACACATTTGGCGCAGGTTGCTGCAAAAGGCGATAATAACTACAAAGTGGTGAAAGAAGAAATCGCAGGTAAAACGCAATCGAATATTATTCCGTTAAATGCCGGTGAAAAATTGCAGGAAATTGCGCAATTGCTTTCTGGAGCAAAAATCACTGATGCCGCACTGAAACAGGCAGAAGAACTGATGAGAGATTAAATTTTCTAAAAAATTTCACAAAAAAGACCCCACAGTTTAATCTTTCGGCTTGCCTTTCGGCGGAAACTGTGAGGTCGAGGTTATAATTAAACCATTTTTTTAGTTTGGATAAACATCAAAAATGTTTTCGTCATTGTTATCGAATGTTGCAATAATTTTTTCATTTTCCAGATCAATAACATACGATTTCGATTTGCTGTAATTTTCTCCGGTTATAGTCAAAACACCAAAACCTTTGTTCGGGGAAAGATGCAGGTTATAACTCAACCAACCGCTCGGAACTCCCGAAACCAAAGTAAATGATTTAGAGTTTCTGGTCGCCATATCTATCACGATAGCTTTGATGGTGCTTCCTTCTTTGTAAGGCGCAATTACATATTTCTTGTCTGAAGTGAATCTGGGTTCACCAATTCCTTCTGCAGTCGGCACATTTACGTTAAAAGAATTCGGACCTCCCGGATAACCAGCATCACCATCTATATCAAGAATTGCAATTTTCATATTTCCGACTGCTGTTCCGTAAGTTGTTACCATATATTCTCTGTCATCAGAAATATCTTTAAAGTCGTAAGGAAAATTTTTTGTAACATCTCCTGTTCCGTCTTCGTTCATGGTGTGAAGCGTTTTTGTGCCATTAGAAGAATCAGAAGCAAGGAACATTACTTTTCCGTCGGAACAGTATTTCACATAGTTTATCCAAAGATTTCCGGTGTTGAAAATCGTTTTTTCTCCAGTTCCGTCGATATTTGCGACAACTATTTTTTTCTGAAACACACCTCCCGACATTTGGCTTTCGTCAAAAACGAATTTTACGCCACTTGGTTTTATGGAAAACTGACCGATGTAACTGTTTAGGTTTACTTTCTTGTTGAGGATAATGGTTTCTCCGCTTCCGTCTTGGTTCATTTTTGTAACTTTTGCAGTATCAATGGCGTAGAGTTTCAAATCTGTAGGAGTTACTTCTTCCGGATCCGGGTTGGATTCGGTTCTGCACGAGATTACGGCAATTGCTAATAAAAGCATGCTCAGTATTTTAAAAATGTTTTTCATAAGGTTAAAATCGTTAATGTTTTTTATTGAGTTCGAAAGATTGAATTGGTTTAATCTGTTGAAATTAACCTTGTTAAGAAGTTGAATCTTGACAAGGTTTGAAAGGTTTAGAATTACTCTTTTATGATTTTCTGGTTAATGAATTTACCCGATTTCGTGGTTGCTGAAATGATGTAAACACCTTTTGTAAGGCTTTGAAGATTTATAGATTTTGAGGAATTTGAAATTTCTTTTACCGCCCTTCCCGAAACTTCAGTAATTTTGATATTAGAAACTTCTTCTGAAAAATTAAGAATATCTTTTATGGGATTCGGGTATAATTCAACCGTTTTTTTGCTCACATCTTGTGTTCCCATAAATACACTGGAAGACTTTATAATTCCATAATCATTTTGGTTGTAATTTTTTTCATAAGAACCTATCAGGAGATACCCGAAATTATCTTTTGCAAAAACTTTCACTGCTCCACGATTATAAGAGACATATTGCTCTGTATATTCATTTGAATCATTACTATATACTCGGAATAAATTCTGACAAGGTGTTCCGCAGTCTTCTCTTAAATACACCATATTATCATTATCTACATATTTTAAATCCATAAATCCTGCTTGTTCTCTTCTTGCAAGGACTCTCCAATTTCCGTTTGATGGTTCGTATCTTGAGAGTTTTCCGGTACTATTATTAAAAGCAGATACATATACATTTCCCAACTTATCGCAAAGAAGGCGAGAGATGGGGTCATTAGATTGTAATGAGCCGACTTCTTCCCAAGATGAACCCACTTTTTTCTTTACTCCATATTTATTATTCGTTGTTCGGAACTCTCCACCTACATTCAGGTTGCCGTCTTTATCAATAGACATTGCAGAAACCGCCCCATTTAGACTTCCTATATCGTAAGCAGACCATTCGGAACCATCCCATTTATTGATGTGGTAAGTTTGCCCATTTTGTGTACTAGTAAAATCTCCTGCTAAAAAGATATTGGTGCCGTCTGTTACAATATCCTTAAGAGGATTACCAAAGTAAGTATTTCCCAAAACCGACCAAGAATTTCCATCCCATTTTCCTATAAAATAACGTCCGATACTATCTTTAGCTCCTATACAATATATATTGTTGGCATTATCTACAATGATTTTGTTGATAGGATAAGCAGAATTTATATATCCTATATTTTCCCAAGTTACAAAATTCCATCGTTGAACTTGGGATTGCTCTGTAAGACTTCCACCATAGCTTGCGTAAATTTTGTTTCCATGATCTACTATCATTGCAGTCGCTGTTATATTTTGTTGCAGAGGTGTCCCAACAAAATTCCAAGTTTGTTGTGCAAAAACCATTGTTTTCATTACTATTAAAGCAAGTAGTGAAAATAATTTTCTTTTCATTTCAGATTTAAGGTTGCATTTTAGATTTTTCATATTCGAAAGATTTAATCGGTTTATCGGTGGCAAAGTTCCTTTTAAATCTTTCGCAGGTCAATGGGCTGAACAGCCCATTTTTTAGGTGGAAAAAAATTAATCCTTCAAGATTTTGAATTTCTTGAAGGATTGAAATTAATGGAATATGTTTTTAAAAGCGGCAAAAATGCAACTGAAAAAAATCGCATTTCTGCGATTTTTATTTGTTGACGAACACAATATCCGGATTTAGTATAAATCGAAATTTACCGAAAAACAGATTGTTTTTCTTTTAGAGACCTTAATCAATCACTCCGCTTCCCAAAAGTTCGTCTTCCGAGTACCACGCTGCAAACTGACCTTCTGCAATTGCACTTTGCGGGTTTTCAAACTCAATGAAAAATCCTTCTTCAAACTGATAAAGTGTTGCTTTTTCCAGCGGTTGTCTGTAACGGATTCTCGCTAAAGCTTCCATAGATTTGCCGTTCTTTAAACGCAAATCTTCGCGAATCCAATGTACTTCATTGTTATTGATTTTTAGTGCTTTGTGGAAAAGCCCAGGAAAAGAATGTCCTTCACCTACGAAAAGAATATTGCTTTCCATATCGCGAGAAATGATAAAGCAGGATTCTTTGTGTCCACCGATTCCTAAACCTTTGCTTTGACCAATCGTATAATATTGTGCTCCTTGATGTTTTCCGATAACTTTTCCGTCGGATTTATGGTATTTTATTTTGGAAGATAAAAATTCTAACTCTTCTAATTTTGATGAAAATTGCGGTTTTTCTTTAGAAAATCCATGAAAATCGCTGAAAACCTCTACAATTTCACCTTCTTTTGGTTTTAACTGCTGTTTCAGGAATTCTGGCAAACTCACCTTTCCGATAAAGCATAAACCTTGAGAATCTTTTTTTTCTGCCGTAACCAGACCAATCTCTTTTGCAATTTCTCGAACTTCGGGTTTGGTGAGTTTACCTATCGGAAACAGCGATTTTGAAAGCTGCTCCTGATTAAGCTGACAAAGGAAATAGCTTTGGTCTTTATTATTATCTTTTCCGGCAAGAAGATGAAAAATTTCTTTTCCGTTTTCATCGAAATCAGAATTTACCTGTGCATAATGTCCGGTTGCAACTTTCTCAGCACCAAGCGACAAAGCCGTTTTCATAAAAACATCAAACTTGACTTCGCGGTTGCAAAGCACATCGGGATTTGGTGTTCTTCCTTTTTCATATTCGGCGAACATATAATCTACAAT
>CAZHFE010000036.1:0-19520 GCA_964532055.1 uncultured Kaistella sp.
TACAATTGCAAACATTGTTTATAAATTTTGTTAGTTAATTCGAGGTGCAAAAGTACAAAAATTTTCTGAATGACAAACAATTACATCTTTTTTAAAATGTAAATCTGTAAAAAAGATTTCAGCTCTCAAAATTAAAACACAAATATTTTTTAACTTTATTAAAAATATTTTTAATTTTATTAAAATTTTCACTATGTTTGTATTGTTAAAATAAACAAAAATATTGTGAAACAACTCCCGATAATCTGCCCAAGCTGCGAAAATGCACTGAATGTAAGTCAGATGAAATGCAGCAACTGCGAAACAGAAGTGAACGGCAATTACGATTTACCACTTTATCTGAAACTGTCGAGAGAGGAGCAGGATTTTATCCTCGAATTTTTTCTTTCGAGCGGAAGCATCAAAGAAATGGCAAAACAAGCCGGACTTTCTTATCCGACAATGCGGAACAAAATGGATGATCTAATTGGAAGAATTGAAAAATTGAAGGATTAAAAAATTTAGAGACTATGAAAAATATACCTGTAAAAATAGGATGGGAAATTTTAGTGTTCGTTTTAATTGTCTTGATTATCAGTAATTACCAATCATTTTTAAAAATGGAATTGAAGCCAATACTTTTCGCTGTCTGTATTTTCGGATTAGTTCTAGGGCTTTGTTTTTCAATAAAATATAGATTAGACGAAGCAAATCTTTACATTAAAAATTCGATTTTCAGAACAACAAAAATAAAAATTGAAGACATTTATAAAATTGAAAAAACCTACAATCCCATTTCTTCTCCTGCGCCAAGTATTTTTGGAAGAGTAGAGATTTATTATAAAAACCAAAGCATTGTGATTTCCCCGAAAGAATTTGATGAGTTTGCCGATGTTCTGCTAAAAATCAACCCGAATATTATCATTAAAAAATAGAAATTATGAACTGGAAAACTATTTTTAATCCATTCGAAAAATTTGATGAAAAACCGCTTTTGCTTTTCGGGATTGCAATTACTCTTATCGGAAGCTTTTTCGGCTTCTTTTTTCAGGTAAGTTATGACGGCGTTCTTGATGCTCATCAGAACAGTGTTACTTTCATCGGCAGTTTAAAAGAAAATACCGTCAATATTTTTTCAATCTTCGTTGTATTGTTAGTTTTAGGCAAAATCATCAATCGGCGAACACGAATTATCGATATTTTAAATACATCACTCGTTTCAAGATTGCCGATTTATTTGACTGCGACATTTGTCAATAATCCGGCAATGGAAAAAGTTGCAAATCAGGTTCTGGAAAATAAAGACAATCTGCAAAACTTTCAATTCAATCCAACGGATTTGGTTGTGATAATGGGAATTTCAATGGTGATGATGGTATTGTTGTGCTACTTTATCGTATTTCTCGTTAATGGTTTCCGTACTGCAACAAATGTGAAAAAATGGCAACATTTCGTGCTTTTTGCGATTGCAATTGTTGTTGCTGAAATTATTTCTAAATTTTTAATCTATAATTTAATATCCTAAAAGTTTCAGCACATCTTCTGGTTTTTGTTCTTCACGGAAAAGCGTGTAAACAAAATTTCCGTCTTCATCTTTATCAATGAGAATGTGTTTCGGTTGCGGCATTAAGCAATGATGAACTCCACCATAACCACCGATGGTTTCCTGATATGCTCCTGTATGAAAAAAACCGATATACAAAGGTTTTGTTTCGCTGAAAACAGGCAGATAAATTGCGTTTGTATGTTGTTCGGAATTGTAGTAATCATCGGAGTCGCAAGTTAATCCACCGAGAAAAACTCTTTCATAAGTATCTTCCCATCTGTTAAGCGGAAGCATAATAAATTTTCGAGAAATTGCCCATGTGTCGGGAAGCGTCGTCATAAAAGACGAATCTATCATATTCCATTTTTCTCGGTCGTTTTGTCTTTTCTGCGAAATGATTTTGTACAAATGACCGCCACTTTCTCCTACAGTGAAACTGCCGAATTCCGTATAAATATTTGGTTCTTCCACGCCTTCTTCCTCACAGAATTTTTTAATCTGCGATACGATTTCGTTTACCATATACTGATAATCGTAATCGAAATTAAGAGAAGTTTTTATTGGAAAACCTCCACCAATATTGAGAGAATCAACTTCTGGAGCAATTTTTTTCAAACGTGCATAAACTCGTAAACATTTGTATAATTCGTTCCAGTAATAAGCAGTGTCTTTAATTCCGGTATTGATGAAAAAATGTAGCATCTTCAAACGCGCATTCGGATGTTCCGCTATTTTCTGCGAATAGTAAGGAATGATATCTTTGTAACCGATTCCCAATCTTGAGGTATAAAATTCAAATTTCGGTTCTTCTTCCGAAGCGATTCTTATTCCGATGTTGAAAGTAGAATCAATGCTTTCTGTAAGTTTGTCGAGTTCTCTGTAATTATCGAGAATTGGAGTGATGTTTTCAAATCCGCTGTTGATTAAATCTGAAATTTTCGCCAGATAATCATCGGTTTTGAAACCGTTGCAAATAACTTCGACTGTTTTATCAAACTTTCCTTTGTTATAAAGCGATTTTACAATATCCATATCATACGCCGAAGAAGTTTCTATGGAAATGTCGTTTTTCAGAGCTTCTTCTAACACAAATGCAAAATGACTCGATTTAGTGCAGTAACAATATCGATAATTTTTTTTGTAATCGTTCAGTTCAAACGCTTCTTTGAACCACGCTTTTGCACGTTGAATGTTGGTGGAAATTTTCGGGAGGTAATTAAATTTCAGTGGCGTACCAAACTGTTCTATAACTTCCATTAAAGGAATGTCGTAAAACTGTAGGCTATTCTCAGAAACATTGAATTCTTCGGTAGGGAAATACAAAGTCTGGTCGATGAGTTCTGAATATTTAATTTTCATTATCCAAAAAAATTGAAATTTGAGTTTTTTGTTTTTGAAATTATTTCTTTAGAAAAATTTCATTGCAAATTTGATAAAAAAAGTTGGTTTTCAGACGAAAAACTTTCAGAGCAAGGTTAATTTTTCATTTCTCTACGAAAACCACCAAATCTCCTTTCTCAAAACTTACGGAAACGGTATCTTCTTCGGCGAAATTTCGTGTGCCGATTCTGTTTGTCATTTCAAGTTTTTCTTTGTTTAAAGTCCATTTTAGTCCTTTTGTGATAACATTTTCGGCAACAGGAAAAGGATATAGCGAAATCATTTTTCCTTTGACATTCGTTATCGAAAAATCTTTAGGAATAAAATAATACGATGAAAATTCATCAAAAAATTTCAGATTCATTTTATCTTTAAAAATAAAAGCAACGGTTAGATTTCCCAGAAAATGGTCTTGTTCTCCTCCGCTTGCTCCAAAAACATCAACATTTACAAATCCCTTTTCAAAAATAATTTCTAATGCTTTGTGAAAATCTGTTTTGTTTTGATCGGGAGTATAAATGAATTTTTCCTTATAAATACCTTCTTCATTTCCAGAATGCGAATCAAAATCTCCCGAAATAAAATCCAATTTTTCCAAAGGGAAATTTTTCTCTTTCAGATAATGAAAAGCACCATCGGTACAGCCAATAAATTCATATCCCGACAAATCGGGAATAGTTTTCGGCGGTTCTCCGTTGATGAAAAGTAAGGATTTCAATTTTTGTTTCGAGTTTCAAGTTTTGTAATTCGTAATTTGCATTTTACCTTTCGTTGGGATTCCAAAATTCTTCCGGTTCGTTTTCTAATTTAGAAACATAACGCGCCAAAACAAAAAGATAATCAGAAAGTCGATTCAGGTATTTTATCAGTTCAGGACGAACTTCTTCGGCTTCACTCAGAAAAATCAACGAACGTTCTGCTCTTCTGCAAACGGTTCTGCAAACGTGAAGCGATGTTGCCGATTTTCCGCCACCCGGAAGAATGAAATATTGCAACGGTTCGAGTTGTGTTTCCATTTCGTCCATCCAGTTTTCCAATTCCTCGATTTCGGTTTCGGAAATCATTAATGACAACCGCGATTTTCCGTTGGCTAAAGTTAATTTATCAACAGGAGTTGCAGATTCTGAACCAAGTGTAAATAAATCGAACTGTATTTTTTTGAGTTGTGCAAGAATTTTTTCATCTATAATTCCACTTTTTGCAACACCTATAAAAGAGTTTAGTTCATCAATATTTCCGTAAGATTCTACTCTTGCAGATGCTTTGGAAACGCGTGTTCCGCCGTAAAGTGATGTTTGTCCTTTGTCGCCGGTTTTGGTATAGATTTTCATCGGGATTTTCTTTGAGTGTAAAATTAGTGATTTTTAAGCCAAAGAAATATCTTTTCAATCAAGTTCGTTCAAAACGATTTCCCAAAGATTTTTATTAAAACTTCTGAAAAAGTTGATATGACCGATTTCCCCTTTTTCGGATTCCGATTTTTTGATTTCTCTGTAAGTAGGTTTCAAATTCGGATATATGTTTTTCATAAGACTTTCCATTCCTTTTTTTGTTATCCAATTGTCGTCTTCGGCGTGAATAATGAATGTTTTTTGATGTAAATTTTCAGAAAAATTTTTCTCAATTTTTTCGTAAAGCCGTTTTGTAGATTTCTGAGCTAAAATTAAAGCCCGCCAATCGAGAGCAACTCCTTTCGGAAGCGACTCTCCCAAACCGAAATATTGTGCCGGAAAATATCCCAAAACCGCTGTAGTAACAGGAACTGCAATTCCGAAACCCAGCAATGCGGAAACTGCAACTTTGAAAGTGAGATTCCCGATATATGCATCTTGTGTCGCCACGAAAATAAATTTTTCAAAAATCACGGAATCCTCATTCATTCCCAAAATCAAAGCACCTACGGAATGACCGAGACAGAATTTTCGGTAATCTGCAAAATTTTCTTGAATGAAACCAGTCAAAGTTTTAAAATCTTCCGTTCCCCAAATTCTCATCGAAGCATCGAAATTTTTCATTTTTTCGGGTTTCGATTCGCCGATTCCTCTGTAATCATAAGTGATTGTGGTGAAACCTTTTTCCGCAGAATATTTAGCAAAAGAAAAATAAATATGCTGTTTAACTCCCGTTGCAGCATTTATAAGCAGGAGTTTCCTGTTCGGATTTTCCGGCTCGAAAATGTGAATGGAAATCCGATGATGAGTTTCTGTTAAAATACCAATACTTTTCATTCAGAACTTTTGCCCGATAAAAGTAAAATTTTTCCGCTACAAATTTTTTAATTTCTCTTCCAAAAGTGCAATTTTATCTAAAGCATCTTTTTGTTTTTTGCGCTCTATTTCTACCACTTCTGGTTTTGCGTTGGCTACAAATTTTTCGTTGGAAAGTTTTTTATCAACGGAAATTAAAAATCCTTTCAGATATTTCAGTTCTTCTTCGGTTTTGGCTTTTTCTTCGGCTAAGTCGAGGTTTTCACTCAACGGAATTGAGATTTCTGTTGCTCCAACCAAAAATGTGAAACATGGTTTTTCCGTTTTTTGATTAAAGTGAATTTCGGAAATATTGGCTAATTTTTTAATTAAATTTTCATTATCAAAACCTTTTGCATTGGTAAAAATTTCCACGCTTTCTCTCGGCGAAATTCCTTTGCTTTGGCGATAATTTCTAACACCGGAAATAATTTCTTTTGAAAATTCAAAGGATTTGATGATGTCTTTATTAAAGTTTCCTGCTTTTCTCTGCTGTGCGATGACTAAAGCATTTTCAGGAGTTCTTTCCGAAATATTCTGCCACAATTCTTCCGACAAAAACGGCATAAAAGGGTGAAGCAGTTTCATCAGTTCCTCAAAATAAGAAATGGTTTTATCGTAAACTTCCGCAGAAATTGGCTCACCGAAATTCGGCTTTATCGCTTCGAGATACCACGAACAGAAATCGTCCCAAATCAGTTTGTAAACCAAATGCAGTGCATCTGAAATCCTGAATTTATCAAACTGCTCTGCAATTTCTGCAATGGTTTTGTCCATTTGATTTCCAAACCATTCTATTGCCTGATTGTCAGAATCGTTGGCTTTTAAATGCTCATCTTTATTCCAACCCTGAATAAGTTTATAAGCATTCCAGATTTTGGTAGCGAAATTTCTTCCTTGCAACATCAAATCTTCATCAAAAAGCAAATCGTTTCCAGCAGCAGAACTCAGTAAAATTCCTACACGAACTCCGTCTGCTCCGTATTTTTCTATCAGTTCGATTGGGTCGGGTGAATTTCCGAGCGATTTCGACATTTTTCGTCTTTGCTTATCGCGTACAATTCCTGTGAAATACACATTTTTGAACGGAACTTCATTTCGGTATTCCAATCCTGCCATAATCATTCTTGCTACCCAAAAGAAAATAATATCGGGACCTGTAACCAAATCGGAGGTTGGATAATAATAATTAATGTCTTTATTTTCAGAATCCAACATTCCGTCAAAAACTGAAATCGGCCATAACCACGATGAAAACCAAGTGTCGAGAGCGTCTTCATCTTGTTTTAAATCTGAAGTTTGAAGTTTGAAGTTTGAAGTTTTTTCTTGTGCTAATTTTAAGGCATCTTCAATTGTTTCCGCAACTACAAAATCGTTTTCGTGGTTTCCGTAATAATAAGCCGGAATTTGTTGTCCCCACCAAAGTTGTCGCGAAATATTCCAATCGCGGATGTTTTCCATCCAATGTTTATAGGTGTTTTTGAATTTTTCTGGGTGGAATTTCACCTCATCATTCATCACGACATCTAAAGCTGGTTTTGCGAGAGAATCCATTTTTAGAAACCATTGCTGCGAGATTTTAGGTTCGATAACTGCACCGGTTCTTTCGGAAGTCCCTACTTTATTTACATAATCTTCGGCTTTCAGAAGAAGTACTTTTTCTTCTAATTCTTTGGCGATGAGTTTTCTTACTTCAAAACGGTTCTTTCCGTTGTAATGAAGTCCGTGTTCGTTCAGATTTCCGTCATCATCAAGAGAATCAATGATTTTTAAATTGTGCTTTTTTCCGATTTCATAATCATTAATATCATGAGCAGGAGTAATTTTCAACGCTCCTGTTCCGAATTCAATATCCACATATTCATCTTTAATAATAGGAATCACGCGGTTTGCAATGGGAACGATAATTTTTTTACCTTTTAAATGAAAATACCTTTCATCATGCGGATTTACACAAACTGCAACATCGCCGAATATCGTTTCAGGGCGCGTTGTTGCAACGGAAATAAAATCCTCTGAACCTTCTATTTTATATTTGAGAAAATATAATTTTCCGTTTTGTTCCTTAAAAATAACTTCTTCATCTGAAATATTGGTTTTCGCTTCTGGGTCCCAATTCACCATTCTATAACCTCTGTAAATCAAACCTTTATTATACAAATCCACAAAAGATTTAATCACTTGTTGAGAAAGTTTCGGTTCCATTGTAAAACGTGTTCTTTCCCAATCGCAGGAACAACCGAGTTTTTTGAGTTGTTCTAGAATTGTTCCGCCGTATTTGTCTGTCCAATTCCATGCGTGTTTCAGAAATTCTTCGCGAGAAATATCAGATTTATTGATTCCTTCAGATTTCAGTTTTGCCACGACTTTTGCTTCGGTTGCGATTGAAGCGTGATCGGTTCCGGGAATCCAACAAGCATTGAAACCCTGCATTCTTGCACGGCGAACTAGAACATCCTGAATGGTATTGTTCAGCATGTGTCCCATGTGTAGAATTCCGGTAACATTCGGCGGCGGAATTACAATGGTATATGGTGGCTTTTCATTCGGTTCGGAATGGAAGTAATTGTTTTCCAGCCAATAGCTGTACCATTTTTTTTCGGTTTCCTGAGGATTATATTTTTCTGAAATCTGCATAAAACATTTTCTTTGGCTTAATTGTTGCAAAAATAGATAAATTAAAAAAAATTATCTTCATATTGAAATAATTTTTAACTTTGTTTCTCGTAAAATTTTGAAACTTAACTAAAACAAGAATTATATGAAAAAGTTATTCGCAGCGTTATTTGTAACTGCAGCTATCGGATTTGTCTCAGCACAAACCATTTCATTTGACAAAACAACTTTGGATTACGGAACCGTGAAAAACGGTGCTGATGGGCACAGATTGTTTACCGTAAAAAATACAGGTACTAAACCGCTTATCCTTTCTAATGTAAAAGCATCTTGCGGCTGTACAACTCCGGAGTGGAGTCAAGACCCTATTTTGCCAGGAAAAACCAGCACCATCAAAGTAGGTTATAATACTACGATTACAGGTCCGTTTACCAAAATCATTGAGGTTTACTCAAACGACCCTGAAAACAGCAGATCGGTAATCAACATTAAAGGAACTGTAGAAGCTGCACCCGCTGCTGCACAAAGCGAAGTTGCATCAGTAGCTGGAGCTGCAACAATGGCAACACAAGCAAAAGTTGCTGCTGCTGATGTTGCAAATGATGTAAATAAACCAGCAAGAGCTGCAAAAAAAGCATTAAAAAAATCAGTAGAAAATTAATTGAAAAAATTTCAAAAAAATATACAAAATCACTTCTTTAATAGGAGTGATTTTTTTATTTTTAATCAAAATTTAAAATTATGGATTTAGATTTCAGTGATGATTTTATTGTAAAAGGGAAGTTCTCAATAAAGAATTCGGATACGGAATATAAAGGAAAGTTGACCAAAAAAGACGGTATCGAAATGCTGAACGAAGAAAAAGAAAAACTGCGCGAGTTGCAGGAAAAACTTTATGCAGACGGAAGCAAGTCGCTTTTAATTGTGATTCAAGCGATGGATGCTGCAGGAAAAGATTCTTTGATAGAGCATGTTTTCGGAGGTGTAAATCCTCAAGGTTGTGATGTTACGAGTTTCAAAGTGCCGAGTTCTAAGGAGTATTCTCACGATTTTCTTTGGAGACATTATCTTGCTCTTCCCGAAAAAGGAAAAATCGGGATTTTTAACCGAAGTCATTATGAAAGTGTTTTGGTCTGCAAGGTTCATCCGGAATATAATATGAGCGAAAAAGTTTGGAAATCTGTTGATGATTTTAATGCTAAATTCTGGGAAAACCGCTATGAAAGCATCAGGAATTTTGAAAAGCACTTAGCCGAAAACGGTACAACCCTTGTAAAGATTTTTCTGAATGTTTCTAAAAAAGAACAGAAAAAAAGATTTCTCGACAGAATTAATGAGCAGGAAAAAAACTGGAAATTTTCAACTGGTGATTTATCCGAACGCGCTTTGTGGAATCAATATATGAAAGCATATGAAGAAGCCATCAATGAAACTACTAAGGAAAAAGCACCGTGGTATGTTCTGCCTGCAGATGACAAATGGTTTACAAGAGTTGCAGCCATACAAATCATCATCGATACGCTGAAAAAAATGGATTTGCAATATCCGAAATTTTCAGAGAAAGACACCGCCGCATTGCAGAATGCTAAAGAACAATTGTTAAATGAAAATGAATAAATTTTGATTTTGCTGTCGTTTACTTTTTTCAGAATTTCTATGGAATTATCTTGCGAACAATTATCGGTAACAAGAAATTCCTAATCTGTAAATATCTGATGAAAAACAGAATCAATTGTTTCATGCAAAAATTTTGAAGAGTTATAGCAAGCTGTTACAATAGAAACTTCCGGCATTTGAACTGTAAAAATAGAGATATTATTTTTTTAAAACATTCATGGCACAACACTTGTAAAAGTTAAATTTATTAACTTTAAAAATATTGTTATGAAAAATTTAATTTTAAAACCGCTATTGCTTTTATTGCTTGTTTTCACAATATTTTCTTGTAGAAATGATGATAATGATAACGGCAACCAAAACCTGATTGTAGGAATTTGGCAACCTACATCTATGAAAATTTACGGATCTTATAACGGAGTTCCTTTTTCTAAAGAGTTTGTTGCAAATGAATGTCAATTAAAATCCAGAACCATTCTTAATGCAGACGGAACAGGTACTTCTATTACTTGGAATGACGATTCCGGAACTTGTCAACAAACCGGAAGTGAAAATTTGACCTATTCTTATGATGCCAATACAAAAGAGATTAAAATTACGACCAACGGTAATACAACTGTCGGAACGGTTGCAACTTTAAACAGCTCTAAAATGGTGGTTAAATCAGAGACAACCTATGATTTGGGCGGAGAAAACGTACCTGCAACATTAGAAATTTCCGCAAACAGAATGGATTAAATTTCTCTAAATCATTTCTAATAAACTTCCCCGTAAATTTATGGGGAAGTTTTCATTTCAAAACCTTAAATTTGTGGCTTATTTAAATAAAAAATAATGTTCTACGACCATAAGCAGATAGAAAAAAAGTGGCAAAAATACTGGGAAGAAAATCAAACCTATAAAACACAAGAGCCAAAAACCGAGAACCAAGAAACCAAACCAAAATTCTACGTTTTGGATATGTTTCCGTATCCGAGTGGCGCAGGTTTGCACGTTGGCCATCCGTTGGGTTACATCGCTTCAGATATTTACTCAAGATTTAAAAGACATCAAGGTTTTAATGTTTTGCATCCGGTTGGTTATGACTCTTTCGGGCTTCCTGCGGAACAATATGCAATTCAGACAGGACAACATCCTGCAATTACTACGGAAAACAACATCAACCGTTACGAAGAACAGTTGAGAAGAATCGGTTTTTCTTTCGACTGGAGCCGGGAAGTGAGAACTTCTGACCCGTCTTATTATAAATGGACGCAATGGATTTTTATTGAATTTTTCCATTCGTGGTACAATAAAAATACAGACAAAGCGGAACCTGTTTCGTCTTTAATTCAGCATTTTGAAAAATTCGGAACAGAGAATTTGAATGCTTCCCAAACCGAAGAGCTCAATTTCACAGCCGAAGAATGGAACAATGCTTCAGAAACCGACAAACAAGATATTTTGCTAAATTACCGATTGGCTTATCGTGCCGAAACTACCGTAAACTGGTGTCCAGCTTTAGGAACCGTTTTGGCAAACGATGAAGTAAAAGACGGAAAATCTGAACGAGGAGGTTTTCCTGTTTTTCAAAAGAAAATGATGCAGTGGAGTATGAGAATATCTGCATATTCTGAGAGATTGTTGCAAGGTTTGAAAACCTTGGATTGGCCACAACCTTTAAAAGATTCCCAAGAATATTGGATAGGGAAATCGCAAGGAGCGTCTGTAAAGTTTTTAGTTGATAGTGATAAGTTGTTAGTTAACAATTCGGACGAAAAAACTTATAACTCACAACTCACAACTCATAACTATATTGAAGTTTTCACAACAAGACCCGACACGATTTTCGGAGCAACTTTTATGGTTCTTGCACCCGAAAATCCTTTGGTAGAAAAACTGACAACCGACGAACAAAAATCCGAAGTAGAAAAATACATAGAAGACACTTCCAAAAAAACAGAACGTGATAGAATGGCGGACGTGAAAAATGTGAGTGGTGCTTTCACGGGAAGTTGTGCGGTAAATCCGTTTACCGAAAAGAAAATTCCGGTTTACATTTCCGATTATGTATTAATGGGTTACGGAACAGGAGCGGTAATGGCGGTTCCTGCACACGATGAACGCGACCACCGATTTGCGAAAAAATTCGAACTGGAAATCATCAATGTTATTGAAAATGATAACGATATTCAGGAAGAATCCTATGATTCCAAAGATTCGGTTTGCGTGAATTCTGATTTTTTGAATGGTCTTAATTATAATGATGCAAAAGCAAAAATAATTGCTGAAATAGAAAACCGAGGAATTGGTTACGGAACAACGAATTACAGACAACGAGACGCGATTTTTTCCCGACAAAGATATTGGGGAGAACCCGTTCCGGTATATTATAAGGACGGATTTCCTTATACGTTGCCAACTTCTGCGTTACCATTGGAACTTCCAGAGGTTGAAAAATATCTACCAACAGAAGACGGCGATCCGCCTTTAGGAAATGCGAAAAATTTTGCGTGGGACGAAGAAAATGAAAAAGTGGTTTCCACAGGTTTGATTGACGAAAAAACAATTTTCCCGATTGAACTGTCCACAATGCCGGGTTGGGCAGGAAGTTCGTGGTATTTCCTTAGATATATGGATCCGAAAGATGACGGAACATTTTGCAAAAAAGAAATTTCCGATTATTGGGGACAAGTAGATTTATATATTGGTGGAAGCGAACATGCAACCGGACATTTGCTGTATTCCCGTTTTTGGAATATGTTTTTGAAAGACAGAGGTTTTATTAATCAGAATGAGCCGTTTCAAAAACTGATTAATCAGGGAATGATTTTGGGAATGAGTGCGTTAATTAACAGAATTGAAGGAACAAATAGAATTGTATCTAAAAATTTAGCAAGTGAATATAAAACTCAAAGAATTCCAGTTGATATTTCAATGTTGATTGGAACAACCGATGAAATTGATGTTGAAAAACTTCGAGTTTGGCGTCCAGAATTTAATGATGCTGAATTTATTCTTGAAGACGGAAAATTAATAACCGAAAGAGAAGTTGATAAAATGTCCAAATCCAAATATAATGTGGTAAATCCCGATGACATCTGCGAAGAATACGGAGCAGATTGTTTGAGATTGTATGAAATGTTTCTCGGTCCCTTAGAACAATCGAAACCTTGGAATACACAAGGATTAAGCGGAGTTTATGGATTTTTGAAAAAATTCTATAATCTGTATTTCGACGGCGATATTTTTTCCGTTTCCGATGAAGAACTAACGAAAGCAGAATTGAAAGTTCTACATACCTTAATCAAGAAGTTTATGTTCGATGTAGAGCATTTTTCTTTCAATACATCGGTTTCGCAGTTTATGATTGCGGTAAATGAATTACAAAAACTGAAATGCAATAAAAAAGCAATCCTCGAACCTTTGGCAATTGTTATTTCACCTTATGCACCACATATTTGTGAAGAATTGTGGGGTTTATTGGGACACAACGAAAGCATTGAATTTGCACCTTTCCCGATATTTAACGAATCTTATTTACAAGAAGACGAATTTGAATATCCGGTAAGTTTTAACGGAAAAATGAGATTCAAACTTGCGCTTCCGACAGATTTAAGCGCACAGGAAATCGAAAAAATTGCTTTGGAAAATGAAAAAGTAATTCAGCAATTAGACGGAAATGCTCCGAAAAAAATTATTATCGTTCCGAAAAAAATCATTAACATAGTTTTATAATTAAAAATTTCAAATAAATTTTACTGTAAAATAATCGTAAAAAACAACTTTGATTTTTTTGAATTTTTAACTGTATTTTTTTAAATTGAAAATTATTGGCAAAATTTAATTCAAAATTTAATAATACAATAATGTTAATATATCTTAATCTTGAAAAAAAAAGAAGTTGCAAGGTGTAAACACTTGCATTATAAAATTTTTTGACTTTAATTTACAAACTGAAAAATTTTAGAAAAATAACAATTTATAATTTAGTTTAATATGGAAATGAATGTTTCAAACAATGAGCACGTAGATGTTGCACCAAAGAAAAAAGGAGGATTAAATCCTGCTTTTATCTTACCAATTTTATTAGCAGTAGGTATTATTATTTACTGGTTTGTTTTAGGAAGTCCAAATAACTTTAAAGAAGATGCAAGGATTGCAGGAAAGGCGTCGGTAGTTTTTGCTGATATAGAAGCAAAAGAACTCCACCCAGAGTCATTTATGGGGATTATCTATATGGGAGGTCCTATTGTACCGATTCTGATTACTTTTATGATTACGGTAATAGTTTTCTCTTTTGAGCGTTTCTTCGTTCTTAAAAAAGCATCTGGTTCAGGTAATTTGGATAACTTCGTAGTAAAAGTAAGAAGTCTGCTTAACCAAAACAGAATTGATGAAGCTATTGAAGAGTGCGATGCTCAGCAAGGTTCTGTAGGAAATGTAGTAAAAGAAGGTCTTACTACCTACAAAGCATTGGCAAACGATAACACGCTGAACAAAGAGCAGAAAATGGTTGCGCTGAACAAAGCAATTGAAGAAGCAACTACTCTTGAAATGCCGATGTTGGAGAAAAACATGATGATTCTTTCCACATTGGGTACTGTTGCAACTTTGGTAGCACTACTCGGAACGGTAATCGGGATGATTAAAGCGTTCTTTGCACTTGGTTCAGGTGGTGGAACTCCGGACGCAGCAGCACTTTCCATCGGTATTTCCGAAGCATTGATTAACACTGCTTTAGGTATTGGTACATCTGCAATTGCGATTATCCTTTACAATTTCTTTACTTCTAAAATTGACGGACTGACTTACAAGATTGACGAAATCGCAATGTCTATCCAGCAATCTTTTGCAGAATTCCACTAATAGAAATTCAGGCAGAGTATTTGCATTAATATAAATGCAGATTTTAGAAAGTATAATTAAAATTTACAAATAATAATGGCGAGAGTAAAACCAAAAAGACACGGTGTAGTAACCGATATGACCGCAATGTGTGATGTTGCGTTCCTGTTGCTCACGTTCTTTATCTTGACCACACAGTTCAAAAAACCTGATGTGGAAACGATAAAACCGCCATCTTCTATATCAGAAAAATTGTTACCAGATGCAAGTTTGATGACGGTAAATGTTACTCCAGAAGGCAAGTTCTATTTTCAACCCGTTGAAAATGGTACTGAAAGATTACAGCTTTTAGACAAGATGAGTAAAAAATATGGAGTTACCTTTAATAATGATGAAAAGGTTGCATTTACCAAAGTTCAGGCAATTGGAGTTCCGATGTCGCAACTCAAAGGTTATCTGAATATGAAAGAAGATGAGCAGAAATTATATAAAAGTCCTACAGGAGTTCCTTTGGACAGTACAAAAAAAGAATTAATCGATTGGGTAGAACAAAGTTTATCTGTAAATCCGGATTACAAAATGGCAATCAAAGGAGATGTGAACACAAAATACCCGAAAGTTAAAGACTTATTTGAAGGTTTAAGAGATATAAAATTCCTTAAATTCTGGCTGATAACATCACAAGAAGGTAAAACTAACGAATAAAAACCTAAAAAATGGCAGAAGTACAAGTACAAGATAAGAGCGAAAAGGGAGGCAAAGTCCGTTCCAAGAAGCAGAGTACGAGAGTTGATATGACTCCGATGGTGGATTTGGGTTTTCTATTGATTACTTTCTTTATGTTTACCACCACTTTCAGTAAACCGAATGTGATGGATTTAGGATTACCCGCAAAACCGGATCCAAACGCTCCTAAACCACCACCAACAGAAATTGACCTTTCTAACTCAATATCTTTGATATTAGGAAAAGACAACAGAATTTTCTATCATCAACAAGACCAATTAGGATTGAATGAACAGACTATGATGGAAACCTCTTTTGATCGTGATGGTCTTAGAAAAGTAATAGAGCAAGCAAAAAACCGTGCGAAAGATAAAACCAAATTCACAGTGATTATCAAACCTACGGACGATGCGGTATATAAGAATTTTGTAGATCTTCTCGATGAAATGGCAATTACCAAAAATGAAATTTACGGGGTTACCGAAATCAAAGCTTGGGAGAAACCAATTTACGAGAAAAAAGTAGGGCAATCTGCTACTACAAATTAAGATAACATTTTAATATTTTATAAAAATGGCAGACGAAATACAATACAATGATAATTCTACTTTAGATGAAATTGTATTTGAAAACAGAAATAAAGAATACGGTGCATATGATTTGAGAACAGCTTATCCGAAGTTGCTTACAAAATCTTTCTTCATCGGAACGGCTCTTTTTCTTGTTATGGCTTTATCTCCGCTTATTTATGCTACAATCAAAAGACTTGCAGGTCCTGATAAAACAGAAGTACAAGCTGATTTGGTAAATATTTTGGATGACGAAGTAATTATAGAAGAACCGAAAGAAGAAGAACCCCCACCACCGCCAAAAGAAGAACCAAAAATAGAGGTGATTCAAAACGTAGTGCCGGAACCAGTGAAAGCGCCGAAAGTGGAAACTCCGCCGCCGCCAATTACGAAACAGTTGGAGACAACAACAGGTTTGGTAAATCAGGAAGGTGAGAAAGTTGCAGCATATGTACCACCTCCACCACCGGGACCATCTAAATCTACTACAGTTGAAGTAAAACCACAGGTTTCTACTACACAGGTTTATACAGAAGTTGAGCAGCTGGCTGATTTTCCAGGAGGAATTAATAAATTCAGGTCAAAAGTTCAAAATAGTTTTGATACTTCTGTGATGGATGGTGATGAAGGACTCGTGAAATCTGAAATTACTTTTGTTGTAGAAAGAGACGGAAGTATTACTGATATTAAAGTAACAGGCTCTAACTCAACAATGAATAAAGAAGCAGAGAGAACGGTAAGGTCTATCAAAGATAAATGGAAGCCTGCAAAAATTAACGGTGAAAATGTTCGATACCGATATCGATTGCCACTTTCAATGCAATTTGAATAACATAAAATTGATTTATACCAAGAAAAGAGAAGCTATTGCTTCTCTTTTCAATTTTTTTGTATTTTTGTGAATTATGATTTTTAATTGGCTCTCTTTGGTTACCGGATTTTTCTATATCGTTATGGGAATTGCGGTAATGACATATAAATTTTTTATCATTTTTTTAGAACCTAATATTGCTTATGCTTTAGGCGGTTTATTGGTTCTTTATGGTATTTTCAGAATGAGCAGAGCTATATACAGAATTCGGCAGGACAGAGATGAAGAATAGTTTTCAGATAATTATTTTAAGTGTCCTTATGTTGTTTTTTTCCTGCAAAAAAGCAGACAAAATTGTGGATAATCCGCAGTTGGGGGAAATTTCTATCGCAGCAGATGAATCTTTCAAAAGTGTTTCAGAGGCACTTACAGAAAGATACACCTCGTTGTATCCTAATACCAAAATTAATCTTATTATCAAAAAAGAAGATTTAGCTTTTCTAGATTTGCTTGATAATAAAGTAAGAGTAATTGTAATGTCTCGCGAACTAAGCGAAAAAGAAAAACAGGCATACAAAGACAGAATAGATATGAAAATGCAGCCGGCAAAATTTGCTGCAGATGCTGTTATTTTTGTAGTTCCCCAAAATTCCCCGAGAGAAAGCATTACATTAGATGAAATTAAAAACGAATTAAATTCCGATAACAAAAGAATTATTTTTGATGGAACCAATTCTAGCAATCTCAACTTCGTAGCACAAAAACTAAATACAACTCCCGATAAACTGAAATTTTCCATCATAAACGGAAACAAAAATATCATTGAACAACTCGGTAAATATCCCGATAAAATTGGAGCGATAAGTTTAAATACAATCAGCCGACCTTATAATAAAGAATCCCAAGAACTTAAAAATTCGGTGAAGATACTTCCGGTAATTTCTGAAGGAAAAACTTATGAACCAACAATCGAAAACATTAGAGAAATGAATTACCCTTTTACCAGAGTTTTATATTTCCTTACCAACGAAGGATATTACGGACTTGGCAATGGTTTTATCAGATTCTCTTGTCAGCAATTGGGGCAGATTGTGGTTTCAAAAGAAGGATTACAACCCTACAATATTTTCAAAAGAGAAGTGCAGATGAGATAATTTTAATAATGCAGAGAATTTTGGTATAAAAATTGGGTATAGTGTAAAATAAAAATAATTTTAAACAAACTAAAATGAAAGATATAATGAATGTAACGAAGAAAATCGCATTAGGAATTGCAGTAGGTTTTTTGTCTAACTTTGCTTTTGCACAAACACTGCAAGACGGTATTGCAAGTGCAGACAGCCATAAATATGCTAAAGCAAAAGAGATTTTTACCGAGATGGTTTCAAAATCTCCAACAGCAGAAAATTATTTTTATTTGGGGAATGCTTACCTTTCTCAGTTCGAACCTAATTTTGCATTAGCACAAGAAAACTTTAACAAAGGATTGGCTATAGATAAAAAAAGCTATCTCAATAGAATTGGTTTGGCGTCGGCGAAATTAGGACAAGGAAATAAAAGCGGAGTTACTGAAATTCAGGAAATTGTAAAAGATTCCAGAGAAAAAGATGCTGAAGTTCTTTATAGAGCAGCAGAAGCACTGACGCTTTTCGGCGGTGCTTCCAATGCAGATTTGGCGATTGATTATCTTAACAAAGCCGTAGATAAATCTGAAAAAAACGGCACCCCCGCTCATTATTATTACACTTTGGGAGATGCGTATCGTTTGAAACTCACAAACAGCCCGCAAGTTGCAGGTGCAGCAATGACGGCTTATGAAAAAGCGCTTCCTACCGCAAAAAATAAAGCATCTGTTTTCACAAGAATAGGAACACTTTGGATGCAGGCACAACAATGGAAATCTGCAAAAGAAAATATTGATAAAGCCATCACCTCAGATCCTACTTATGCACCAGCTTATAAAGCAAAAGCTGGATATGACATTAAGTTTCAGCAAAATGTTTTAGCAACGCAGGATTTGATTAATTATGCAAAATACGCGGATGAAGATCCAGATACGCAATTGGAAATTTCAAAACTTTTCTTCACAAACGAAGATTATGCAAACTCAAAATTATATTTGGATAAAGTTTTTGATAAAGTAAATGATCCTATCAAGTATAAACTTTCAGCTTATTTATTATATGCAGACGGAGATTATGAGAATGCAAAAGCCAATATGGATAATTTCTTTTCAAAAGCCGAGAAAAACAGAATTCAAACCGCTGATCAGGGATTATTGGGATTAATTGCAGCCGGACTTGCGAAAAAAGAAGAAGATCCCGATAAAAAAGCAGCCTACATGGCAGAATCTCAGCAAAAAATTGCATTGGCGAAGGCAGCAAAAGACCAAACGATGAACTGGGATGATGAATTGGCGAAAATAAAAGGCGGCGGAGGAATTAATCAGTCAGCAGTAGATGCAGGAGCAACAAGTCCGCAAATTGAGGCACTGAAGCAACAACTCGCAAAAAATCCTCAAGATGCCGATGCTTTAGTAAAACTAGGAACAGAATACCAAAATGTTAAAAACTGGAATGGTGCTGTAATGACTTGGGACAAAATGATTGCTCTAGCCCCAACATGGGAATATGCATATTATGCAAAAGGCGCAGCTTATCAGCAGCTTGAAAATAACGATGCCGCAGAATTGGCTTTTCAAAAATACATTGATGTAGCTCTCACAAAACCTACAGCAGAACAGAGCAAAGAAACATTGTCGTATGCCTATTATTTAGTAGCATATTTCAATCAGCAGAAAGATTCAACAAAGGCCAAAGATTATGTAGCAAAATCATTAGAACTAAACCCGAATTATCAAGATGCTGTAAAACTAAACAGTCAACTAAATAAATAAAAGTTACAGAATATCATAAATTTTCCCGTTCATAGCGAATGGGATTTTTTTATTTAGTAACACGGTACAGATTCTTTTGAAAACCTGTCTCACTCTCACTACTCTATTTTTTTGTTTGGAAAAAGCAAAAAATAGTTCAAACATGCCGTTCGATTGTGATTAAAACCAAAAAGAATTTTCTTTTCAATGTCTGGTGAATTTTACGACCACAAAATCAAATATTTGTATATAAAGTATGGTTTTTTATAAAATAAATTTGTGTATAAATAAAGAACTTCTTATTTTTGCCATCCCTTATGTATTGAAT
>CAZHFE010000037.1:0-19270 GCA_964532055.1 uncultured Kaistella sp.
ACGAAAAAATTTAGCAATGGCAAACCAAATTAAAGGAAAAATTTCTCAAATTATCGGTCCGGTTATCGACGTGGTTTTTACAGATGTAGAAACACTTCCGAAAATCTATGACGCACTGGAAATCACTAAAAAAGACGGCACAAAACTTATTCTCGAAGTTGAACAGCACATCGGCGAAGATTCTGTAAGATGTATCGCGATGGATGCAACAGACGGTCTGCAAAGAGGGCAAGAAGTTCTCGGTTTAGGAAACCAAATTACAATGCCGACAGGAGACGGAGTTTATGGTAGATTGTTTAATGTAGTAGGAGATGCGATAGATGGTATTCAGCAGGTTTCTAAAGAAACAGGTTTGCCGATTCACAGAGAAGCACCGAAATTTGATCAGCTTTCTACTTCCGCAGAAGTTCTTTTTACAGGGATTAAAGTTATTGACCTTGTTGAGCCCTATGCAAAAGGAGGTAAAATTGGTTTGTTTGGTGGTGCAGGTGTTGGTAAAACCGTATTGATTCAGGAATTGATTAACAATATTGCAAAAGGACACGGTGGACTTTCTGTTTTTGCCGGAGTTGGTGAAAGAACAAGAGAAGGAAACGACCTTTTGAGAGAAATGCTGGAATCAGGTATCATTAAATATGGTGAAGATTTTATGCACTCTATGGAAAAGGGAGGTTGGGATTTATCGAAGGTAAATCTTGATGAGATGAAAGATTCTAAATGTACTTTCGTTTTCGGACAAATGAACGAACCACCTGGAGCGAGAGCGAGAGTAGCACTTTCCGGATTAACAATTGCAGAATATTTCCGTGACGGAGACGGACAAGGACAAGGTAGAGATGTACTCTTCTTTGTTGACAATATCTTCCGTTTTACACAGGCAGGTTCAGAAGTGTCTGCACTTTTAGGAAGAATGCCATCTGCGGTGGGTTATCAACCAACTTTGGCTTCGGAAATGGGTGCGATGCAGGAAAGAATTACTTCCACTAAAAACGGTTCCATTACTTCGGTACAGGCAATTTACGTTCCTGCAGATGACTTAACAGACCCTGCTCCTGCAACTACATTTGCTCACCTTGATGCAACTACAGTATTGGACAGAAAAATTGCTTCATTGGGAATTTATCCTGCGGTAGATCCGCTGGCTTCAACTTCCAGAATTCTTACTCCAGAGATTCTTGGTAATGAGCATTATGACTGTGCACAAAGAGTAAAAGAAATTCTTCAGAGATACAAAGCATTGCAGGATATTATTGCGATTCTCGGTATGGAAGAACTTTCAGAAGACGATAAATTGGCGGTTTACCGTGCAAGAAAAGTGCAGAGATTCCTTTCTCAGCCGTTCCACGTTGCAGAGCAGTTTACCGGTTTGAAAGGAGCGTTGGTTGATATTAAAGACACCATCAAAGGATTTAATATGATTATCGACGGTGAACTTGACCATCTTCCTGAAGCAGCATTCAACCTGAAAGGAACAATTGAAGAAGCGATAGAACACGGACAAAAAATGCTTGCTGAAAACGCTTAAATAAATTAGACACAAGATATTAGATTTTAGACATGAGACTTTAATGTCTGGAATCTGAAATCTGAAATCTTTTAATCTAAATTAAAATGAATATAAAAATTTTAACTCCGGAGTTTGTGGTTTTTGATGGTGAAGTAGATTCGGTTTTGCTTCCGGGTAAAAACGGCGATTTCCATATCAAGAGAGATCACGCTGCAATTGTAGCTTCATTAATCGACGGAAAAGTGAAGATCTACACCAAAGAGATTGCAGAGAATTTTGCGAAGCATTTCAAGAAAGAAAACGAGAAAGACAGTGTATTTTCTTTCCGTATGAAAAGCGGAGTAGTAGAATTTAACAATAACAAAGGAATTATTCTCGCAGAATAATATTTTTAAATTTGAAATATAAAAAACTCTTGGATTTCCCAAGAGTTTTTGTTTTTTTTTGCAGCATTACACCAACTTTGATTTCTGTTTGGTATATTTGTTCATGTAAAACTTACTAATTAATGAAATTTCTTTTTGTCGTTCTGCTTTTTGTTACTGCATTTTTTTCAGCACAAGAGTTAGAAAATACATCTAATCTTGATTCGTTTTTAGACAAGATAAAATCGAATACAGAGGTTACCAATATTTTGTTTTTGGGCGACTCTCATATTCAGTCCGGTTGGATTCCGCAAGTATTGAGAGAGCATTTTCAGCAAAACTATGGTAATGCAGGTCGTGGAACGCTTTTTCCGTATACAGTTGCCAATTCTAATGGTCCGCAAGATTTTACTTCTGTTTCTAATAAAGCTTGGCAAACTTTCCGATTGGTTTATGATCAAGATGTTTTTAAAGAAATGGGAGCTTTAGGATTTGTGATGGGAAATCAAGAAGATTCTTTTGTCAATATTCGTTTGCAAAATGAAGAAGACTCTTTTGATATGGTAAAAATTTATAACGATGCATCAATGTCCGGAGAAAAGTTTACCATTTATGAAACCGAACAGGATTTAAAAAACTTTGTAAAGCCGAAGAAAACTATTATGAAATATACTGTTCAAGAAGGTGAAACATTTCCGGAATTGGCAGCAAAATTTAATGTAGTAACGACGCGACTTGTTCAGTTGAGCGGAAATGCCATTAAAAATCCGAAAGCGGGGCAGCTTGTTACGGTAGAAAAATCTGAACCGATTTATGATGATGCTTTTGAAAATGAAATAAAAGAAATAGGAAACGGAACATTTTCCGATCGTGAAACGATTTTTAAATATTCAAAACCGGTTCAAAATTTTTTGATGCGTCTTAATGTGAAGAACGGAAATATTTTGTACGGATTTCAGTTTTTGAAAAGTAATGCTTCAAAAGGAGTTGTTTTCAACACCGTTGGTATAAATGGTGCAACTTATGCTGATTTTCTGAAATATCCTTTGCAGTTGCAACAGCTAAAAAGTACTTCTCATGATTTGGTTGTTATTTCTCTCGGTACTAATGAAGGGGTAAGTTCTATTTCAAAAGAAGATTTTATTAAAAATGTCGGGAATTTGGTTGCAGCACTCAGAAAAGATAAACCCAATCTTCCGATTCTTCTGATTTCTCCTACGGATAATAATATGAACGGAAAGAAAACCGCGGAAGTTGTTTTATGGATTAAAGAAGCCAGCGAAACATTCGGTACTTCATTTCTCAATATGTATAAAGCAACAGGAGGTAGAGGTTATTTCTCAAAAGCATTGAAAGAGAAAAAAGCCAATACAGATACCGTTCATTTTTTACAATCGGGATATCAAGAGCAAGGCGAACTTATCTGGAAAGCATTTGAAAAATACCTAAAATAAAAATCGGTTAAAATTGCAAATAAATCGGCATTACTTGTTCTGAAGATTTGAAGTATCCGTAAAAAATCAGAAATACGAAAAACGCCAAGATATAAACTGACAAAGGAATCTTCCCGAATTTATCGAGGACTTTGTCTGCATAATTATCTGGAATGAAATGAATGCACATCGCAAAAGCAATCATCCAAATCACGTATTTGTAATTATCATAAAACGGTATAAATACACTCCCATCAAAATTGAATGCAATTTGATGAATCATTGCTAAAGCGGCTTCAAAACTTTCTGCTTTAAAGAAAATCCAAGCAAAACACACAAAATGGAATGTGAGTAAAACCATAAAGAAGTTATATACTTTAGAATTACTAAATTTTGAGAATGCTTTTCCAGTGAGCATCATCCAGATTTTATGAATTCCCAATGCAATTCCGTGTAAAGCTCCCCAAATGATAAAATTCCAACTTGCACCGTGCCAAAAACCACCTAAAAGCATCGTTGTCAAAAGATTAAAATTGGCAGCAATTCCTTTTGGCTTTTTATTCAAAAGTGGCGGAAGTACAAAAATCATCAAAAGAACTGCTGTGATAATTCCCGAATAGAGATATGATAAATCGAATAAATGATTCATTATAAGGAAAGTTCCGCCCAAAAAGAGAATAACGAAAAGGTATGATGCAAAAGTAGCACTACGATTCCCTCCCAATGGAATGTACAGATAATCTTTCAGCCAAGAAGAAAGTGAAATATGCCATCTTCTCCAAAATTCTGTAATATTCGAACTTTGATAAGGCGAAAGAAAATTCGGCGGAATTTTAAAACCTAACCAAAGAGCCATACCAATAGCAACATCACTATATCCGCTGAAATCGCAATAAATTACCATTGCATATCCATAAAGTGCGAAAAGATTTTCAACACCAGTATGAAGCGCAGGATTATCAAAAACATAATTAACCAAATTCAGTGTGATATAATCTGAAATCACGAGTTTTTTTATCAAACCTGCAATAATCAGATAAAATCCTTTTGCAAAATCTCTCTCAGAAACGTAATAAGGCTTGTCAATCTGCGGAACAAAATCGTGAGCTCTTACAATCGGTCCCATAACCAATTTTGGGAAAAAGGAGAGGAATAGGAGATAATCCATAAATTTCCGGGCAGGTTTAAACGAACCTCGATAAACATCTATGGTATAACTCAGGTTTTCAAACGTGTAAAAAGAAATTCCTACCGGAAGTAATATGTGCAACGGATTGAAACCTGTATTGAACATTTCGTTGGAAACCGAGATAAAAAAATTGGTGTATTTAAAATAAAACAACATTCCGAGATTGAAGACAATACTCAAAACGAGCAAACCGGTTTTCCCCGATTTGTTTTTGGTGCGGTAAATTGCATTAGAAAGAAAAAAATCGACTATTGCAGAAAGTATGACCAATAATACAAATGAACCACTTGCTTTGTAGAAAAAATAGAGTGAAAATAAAGCAAAAACATATTTTCTCGCCGTCAATTTATTTTTGAGGAGATAAAAAAGTATGATGAACAAAAAGAAAAAATACACAAAAAATCCATTGTTGAACAATAACGGATTTTTGCTGTCGTACAAAAACTGTTGCAGAAAAGCAGCCCAATCAAAACGATTGATGAAATCGGAAAACAAGTTATTGCCCATTATTCTTTGCTGATATATATTTTTGATAATCGTTTTGGAATGCTTCAAACAATTTTTTAGCAAGAACCTCTGCACCACGATGGTTAGGATGTACATAATCCTTATTTGCTAATGGTGGATTTTCACTTGCCCATTTCACGATAGAGTTGGTTCCGCCCATCGTTTCAAATTGGTTGTAGAAAGCAAAATTATTTTCAAAAGCCATTAATGCTTGAGTTTCAATTAAGTTAGGTAATCCAATTGCAGTTTTGTATGTGCCATCATATCTGAAAGCTCTGTCTGCAGAACTGATAATCATAAAATCGGCATCAGAAAATGCGTTTTTCATTTTCGCTAAAACCGGCATCATCATTTTTGCGTAATAATCATAATTGGTGTCTTTAGGACGGAACAGCAGATTTACCCCATATTGAAATACGATTAAATCGTAATGATTTGCATCTTGAATAGATTTCATAAAATCTTCATTCAACTTATTGAGTTCAACTCCTGTAATTCCGCGGAAAGAAAAATTATCTATGAAAATACCACTTTCACTTTCAAAACTTACTCCGTAATATACCGAATTAGAATCTCCAGAACTGATCTTAATTTGTTTGGAATCATCTTTTGACAAAACCTGTCTGTTTACCATAGCATTTGAATAGAGTGGTACAGAAGTGCCGTTGTAATTAATGCTTCCGAATTCTGTTTTCCCAAAAATGAGTGATTTTTCAATAGGAACTCCTTGATCGGTAATGGTATTATCAGTGAAAGAAGCAGAACCTTGTCCTGTAAAATAATGTCCGGAAAGATACAGGTTTTGTACACCTTTGCTTTTAAAATTCACGTCATTCCAACCTTTTCCTGAAGCAGTTGCAGTTTGTCTGAATCCACTGACATTGGAAGTTATAGGTAAAAATCCAACACCAGAACCACCATATTCTGCTTGAAAAAGAGAGCGAAGAGTCTGCGTAAGCAAATCGCCTTCAATCATACTGTCGCCAAAATATGCGATGCGGATTTTAATTTTTTCGCCGCTTTTCAAACGGCTGAGTTTTTCCGTGAAATAGGGAAGTGCACTTTGATTTCCCGTTTGGAAGTTAGTGATGAACTGCGGTTTTTTATAGAGTTCAAAATCTCGTTTTTCTGATAAAGAATCATTTAGCTTTGTAGCAATGATAGAATCTTTTTTTGGGGAATTAATAGAATCTTTATCAGAACGCAGAACATCAGAAATCAGATTAATACGATCAAAAGGTTCCCAACTGTAGTTGAAAACCTCAAAGAGTATGGATATAGAAAAGTATATTAAAAAACAAACTAAAGTTAAATTAAAAACCTTAGAAATTCGATTTTTCAAGTATTAATTTTTTAAAGAAAGCAAATATACATATTGTTTCTTTATATTTTACAAAAAATCTACAGCGAAATTTTAGAAATAACAGAATTTACTCTTCTTTTCCATTCTTCCGGTTGTGTTGAGTATCCTGCAGAAGCAATGGCTTTTACCCAATCAGAATGGTTGTCGCTGCCTTTCAATCGAGAATAGTATTTTTTTCTGGCAATCATTTGGCAAAATGATTCATAGCTTTCTTTTACGGAAGAAAAACTTTTATAACGAGATTTGTTTACCGTGTTTTTTCCTACAATTCCAAAATGATTATTAAGAGTTTTGCTGTTTTTGCTGGTTCCTCCTCCGGATTCTATAATGGCTATTGAAAGAATAATAGCAGCTGGAATGTCATATTTATCAGAAAATTCAATCGCCATGTTCTTATGTTCTTTAATGTAAGAACTCTGAGCTTTTGCTGATACAAAAAATAAAGTTAAAAATAAACTTATGACAACGGTCTTAATTAATTCAAAGTGTTTCATAATGAATGATTTATGTCGGCAAAGATACTTCTGTCATTCTTAGTATCGAAATTTTTAAGACTTTTTAACTCAAATCTTATGAAAAACAAATCATTTACTTACTTTTTTTGTTAAAATTCTTTAACATTTTTAGTTTAAAATATTGATTTTCAGTCTAATTTTTTGGTTGATTAAATACATTAATTTTTAATGAACTTATCTTATATCAATGAATTTGACGTCACTTTGATATAACTTTGCATTAGTAAATCAATTAAAATTAAAATAAAATGACAACAAAAAAAATAGAATTAGTTGCCGCTCCGCAAACACCGCATATGGTAGGAGACGGTTTCCGTGTCCACAATTTCATTCCGAGTGGTTATCATTTGGATATGAAAAGAATGGATCCTTTTATTATGTTAGATTACAATTCCAAGCATTTTTTCGGGGCAACCGAAAAACCGAGAGGTGTAAGTGTTCATCCTCATCGTGGTTTTGAAACCGTAACTATTGCATATCAAGGAAAAGTAGAGCACCACGATTCCGCAGGAGGAGGTGGAGTTATCAGTAAAGGTGATGTACAATGGATGACTGCAGCTTCGGGAGTTTTGCATAAAGAATTTCACGAAACAGAGTGGGCAAAAGAAGGCGGAATTTTCCAAATGGTGCAACTTTGGGTGAATCTGCCTGCTAAAGACAAAATGAGCACACCAAAATATCAAGCCATTAAAAACAATGAAATGACCAAAGTAGATTTGGGTGAAAAGAGTTATGTAGAAGTAATTGCAGGTGAATATGAAGCACAAAAAGGACCTGCAACTACTTTCAGTCCTGTGAATATGATGAACGCCAAATTAAAAAACGGCGGAATTGCACAATTCAACTTTCCGGCAAATTTTAATACCGCAGCTTTGGTTGTTGAGGGAAGCATTATTGTAAACGATAAAGAAAGTGTAAAAACCGATCATTTGGTTTTATTCGAAAATGAAGGAGAAATATTCACCATTAAAGCCAGTGAAGATTCCGTAGTTCTGATTATCAGCGGAGAGCCACTGAACGAACCGATATATCCGCATGGTCCTTTTGTGATGAATACCAAAGAAGAAATCATTCAGGCATTTGAGGATTTCAACACCGGGAAGTTTGGGTATCTAGAAGATTAATTAATTCAGGCAGTTTACATAATACTGCCTGTTTTTTTTATATTTTTAACCTCAAAATTTTACCGAAATGAAATCTGAATTTGAAAACATTCCTTTATATAAAAACGAAAATAATCACCGTTTTGAAATCGAAATCGAAGGACATTTCTCCTTTGTCAATTACAAAGAATCTCAAAGTACAATTTCACTCATTCATACTGAAGCTGCTCCTGAACTGGTAGGAACAGGCGCCGCTGCAGCAGTTGTGGAAAAAACACTACATTACATACAAGAAACCGGAAAAAAACTCTTACCTTACTGTCCGTATGTTTTTGCATACATCAAAAAACACCCGGAATGGAAAAGTATTGTGGATAAGAGTTTCCCGACGTATAATCAACTTTAAAAATTTAGAAATATGCAATCCAACATAGGTTTAATTTTAGAAGAAAGAGCTGCCGATATAGGCAATTTTCTTGTTGGCAGATTGTTGCCATTTCGGGAAAAACGTGCTATAGGACCATTTGTTTTTATCGATCATATGGGACCAACCTGCCTGAAAGAACATCAAAATTTTGATGTTCCGCCTCATCCGCATATTGGACTTTCCACACTGACTTATCTTTTTGAAGGTTCCATTTTCCATCGTGACAGTTTGGGAAATGCCATGGAAATAAAACCCGGTGCTGTGAATTGGATGACTTCCGGAAAAGGAGTTCGACATTCAGAAAGAACTCCCGAATATCTGAGAAATTCTGACCAGTTCCTGCACGGATTTCAGATTTGGGTAGCACTTCCGAAAGATAAAGAACAATCAGAACCTACATTTTTTCACATTGAAGCAGATGAAATCCCAGAATGGACGGAAAATGATATTCATTACAAACTAATTGCCGGTGAAGTTTTCGAAAAAAAATCCGGAGTTCCCGTACACAGTCCGCTGTATTTTTTGGAAATAAAATCAAAAAACCGACAAATGCTCAATATCGGGCATCATCTTTTCGGGGAAGTGGGAATGTATGTTCTGCACGGAACCGTAAAAATTGAAGGCAATGAATATGGCACAAAACAGCTTCTAATCGCAAAAAATGCTTCTCTTTGTGAATTTGAAATTTCTGAAAATGCAACCGTTTATCTTTTCGGCGGCGAACCTTTCGAAGAAGAGCGTTTTATTTTCTGGAATTTTGTAAATTCGGACAAAGAAAAAATTGAGCAGGCAAAAGTAAATTGGCACGATCAGAATGATGAGGCATTCCCAAAAATTCCGGGAGATGATCAGGAATACGTTCCGCTTCCGAAAGCGATTTTGAGTGGGAAGTAGATAATGGGATTTGATATTCGAGTTCGTCGATGACAACCATCAATTTATTACCAGCATATTAATCTTTAAATTATAAATAAATGAAAATATTTGCGTTTGCAGGAAGCAACTCATCCACTTCGATTAATAAACAGTTAGTAAAGTTTGTTCTTAAAAATTTTGATCAGGAAGACATTCATTTAATAGACCTGAATGATTATCTCATGCCTGTTTTTTCGGTAGATATGGAGAAAAACGGATTTCCGGATGAAGCCCATCGTTTTTTAAAAAACATTGAAGAATGTGATGTCATTATCTGTTCTTTAGCGGAGCATAATCGCTCTTATTCTACCGCTTTCAAAAATATTTTCGACTGGTGCTCCCGAATCAACGTGAAAGTTTTTCAGAACAAACCGATGTTTTTGATGACCACTTCTCCGGGAGGATTCGGTGGTGGAAATGTAATGGCAGAAGCACAAAAATTCTTACCACAATTCGCTGCAGAAATTAAAGAAACATTCTCTTTACCCAAGTTTTATGAAAATTTTGATGAAGAAAATGGTATCATTAATACTGAGCTGCTTTCGGAATTAAATTCAAAAATCAATAAATTCAAAAAACAAATATCATGACCAAAGGACGATTAGAAGCATTCAGCGACGGAGTAATTGCCATTATTATTACCATTATGGTTCTGGAATTAAAAGTGCCGGAAGGCGAAAATTTTGCCGACCTGAAACCGTTGATCCCGAAATTCATTTCATACATTTTAAGTTTTATTTATGTCGGAATCTATTGGAATAACCATCATCACATGTTTCAGGCTACACAAAAAGTGAATGGAAAAGTATTGTGGGCAAACCTGTTTTTGCTTTTTTGCCTTTCCCTAATTCCTGTTGCTACTGGATGGATGGGTGAAAATCATTTTGCTGAAAACACTGTTGCAGCCTACGGAATTGCTCTTATTTTATGTGCATTGGCTTTTACGATTTTAGAAAAATCAATCATCCAACTTGAAGGAAAAGATTCCACTCTGGCAAAAGCGGTAAAAAGTCATCAAAAGGAATATTTGTCGCTGCTTTTTTACATTATCGGAGTTGTACTGTCGTTTTTCTATCCGATAATCGGAACTGTTTTTTATGCAATTGTAGCTTTGATGTGGCTAATTCCGGATCGGAGAATTGAAAAAAATATGGATAAAAATTTATAAATCAATGGCTGTAAAAGTAAAAGCAAATTTAGGAACCGAAAAATATTATACTGAAGTTATTTCGGGAGAAAATACGCTGATTACGGACGAACCTATTGATAAAGGCGGTGGAAATAAAGGTTTTAATCCTTTCGAAATTCTGGCAACATCTTTGGCAAGCTGTACTGCCGCTACTTTGCGGATGTATATCGACAGAAAAGGATGGAATATCCCTGAAATAAATGTAGAAGTGGAATTAGAAAATTTTCCTCAAACCAAAACAGCTCAATTTTCGCGAACTATCGGTTTTGGAGAATATCAACCGGAACCGAACCAGAAAGATAAACTCATTAAAATTGCAGATGCATGTCCTGTTCATAAAATACTGACAGGAAATATAGAAGTTTTAACTAAATTAATATAAAGGTAAATGGAAGTACAACAAACAAACAACGAAACACGGGGCTTTTTTACCGCTTTTATTGATGGTAGCAAAGCTGGATTAATGACCTATACTTGGGCAGGATTAGAGAAATTCATTATTGATCACACCGAAGTAGATGCTGCTTTTGGAGGAAAAGGTGTAGGGAAAGAAATGGTTTTGGCAGCAGTAAAATTTGCCAGAGAAAATCAACTGAAAATCATTCCGCTTTGTCCGTTTGCAGCTGCGGTATTCAAGAAAAATCCCGATATTCAGGATGTTTTGGGGTAGATTATTTACAGCAAATATTTCGCATACACCAAAATCCCGATAAATAATGCTGCAACTGCCATCAACAAAACAGAAGCCGCTGAAATATCTTTAATGATTTTTATTCTTTCGTCGTATTCGGGTTTGGTGAGGTCGCAGATTTTTTCGACACAGGTGTTGAGAATTTCCAAACTCAGTACCGAAAAACTTACGATTAAAATAAGTGCCGCGTCTGTTGTATTCAGGTGTAAATAAACAATGAGAAACAGATTGATGAGCAGTGCCAAAACTTCCAGCTGAAAATTTCTTTCAGATTTCAACATCCAAATTGCTCCTTTTACAGAGTACCACAAACTTTTATGAAATGGTGGTTTTTGCATTTTAAAATTGCTGTTTCATGTCATACATAACCAAAGCTGTTACCAATTTTGGTTCTATGTAGGTACATTTCGGCGGCATTTTGATGTTTTTGTCAGAAACTCTCAGCAAATCGTTGAAACTTACCGGATAAATTCCGAAGCCGACTTTGTGTTCACCGGAATCTACTTTTTCTTTCATGTTTATAATACCTTCAATTGTAGAATTTCCTTTGATATAAGTGATTTTATCGGTGGTTTTTGGGTTATCAATTCCCAAAATGTCCTTTAAAATATATTCTTCTAAAATTAGATGGTCTAAATCGTTCATTTCACTTTGCTGCTTTCTAAGGTCGTGTTTAACATGGAGCGAATAAAATTTCCCGCCTAAATACATCGAAATATGGAACTTTTGAGACGGATAATATGGTGCTTCACCTTTGTCATGTAACAAAAAATTTTTCTCGATTTTTTTCAGAAACTGTTTTTCGGTTAATCCGTTTAAATCTTCTAAAAGCCGGTTGTAATCGTGTATTTTGATAGATTGGTTAGAAACAATGAAACTATATACAAAATTGTAATGTTCAATTCCCGTGTATTTTTTGTTTTTCTGCTCCTGATTTTTTGCATTCAACGCAGTAGAGCCGATTCTGTGATGTCCGTCTGCAATATAAAACGAGTCAATCTGCTCTAAAACTTCTTTGAATTGCTGCATTTTCAGTCGATTGTCGATTTTCCAGACTTTATGCCGAATTCCGCCATCATCAAGATAATTTAGAATCGGGATATTTTTTTCTTCGAGGTTCATCATCAGTTCCACTTTCGGATTTGCGATATATGTCAATAAAACTGGTTCTGCTTGAAGATTTACTTTTTCCAGATAATGTGCAAGTTTCTCTTTTTTATGAGTGAGGGTAGATTCATGCTTTTTGATTTTTCCGTTCCGGAAATCATCTACACTTACCAAACCCAAAAGTCCGCGAAATACAGATTTATTGGGCAGAATTTGTACATAAAGATAATATGAAGACGAATCTTGCACGAGTTTGTGCTCATCAAGCATTTCTTCAAAATTAGTCCGTATTTTCCGCAGGTTTCGGTCAATATCTTTGGATTTACTCACCACATAAGGTTTTATCATCTGTATATAAGATGAATCTACCTGCGATTTTTTATTGATTTCTTCCTGTGTAAAGTTATCTAAAGGATGGGTGGGAAAAATCTCTAAGTAATCGTCATTGGGACGAATCCCGCGAAATGGTTTAAATATCGGCATTATATCTTATGGATTTTTTTTAATTCATTAATTTGTGTAGCAAGTTCAATCCCTATTTTTTCCTGTGCATCGAGCGTATTTCCGCCTAAATGTGGCGAAAGCGAAAGATGTGGATTCATCAAAATCGAAAGTTCAGGATTGGGTTCGTTTTCAAAAACATCTAAAGCTGCACCTGCAACTTTTCCGGATTCTATGAAATCAAGTAACGCAACTTCATTGATGACACCACCTCTTGCTGTATTGACGATGAAAACACCGTTTTTCATTTTTTCAAACTGTGGAGTATCTAAAATATATTCGTTGGTTTTTGGTGTATTGATGCTGATGAAATCGGTATCTTTCAAAAATTTATCCATATCATTATCCGATGAAATTTCAAAATTCAACTTTTGTCCGTCGAAGAAATCTAAGGTAATTGTTTCTGTTTTCGGATTTCTGGTAAGAACTTTTATTTTCATTCCCAGAGAAATTCCTATTTTCACGACTTCTTTACCAATTCCTCCGAAACCTATTATTCCTAAAGTTTTTCCTTCCAGCTCAACCGCTTTTGAGTATGATTTTTTTAAATTATTAAAATTGGTTTCGCCTTCAAGCGGCATCATTCTGTTGGATTCGTGCAGGAACCTCGCCAAAGAAAAGAAGTGGGCAAAAACCATTTCAGCAACCGACCGAGAAGAGGCATTCGGAGTATTGATAACGCTGATTCCTTTATCGATGACATATTCCACATCGATATTATCCATTCCTACGCCGCCTCTTCCGATTATTTTCAGACTGGGACACAGATCAATCAACTCTTTTCTTACTTTCGTAGCACTTCTTACCAAAAGCACTTCGATTTGATTTTCATTAATAAAATCCGCCAAATGTTCCTGAGAAACTTTAGCTTCTACCAATTGGTTTCCGGTTTCTATTAAAAGATTTTCTCCGGCTTTTGAAATTCCGTCGTTGGCTAAAATTTTCATAAAAGTTTATTTCAAATTCTGCATTACATCTACTAAAACCTGCACACTTTCAATCGGTAAAGCATTATATAAACTTGCTCTGTAACCGCCTAAACTTCGGTGTCCGTTTAACCCGTTAATTCCTGCTGATTTCCAGGCATTGTCAAATTCTTCTTTTTTAGATTCGTCTAAAAGCTTGAAGGAAACATTCATCAATGATCGGTCTTCTTTCACGCAAAATGTTTCAAACAGAGGGTTTCTGTCGATTTCGTTATAAAGCAGTTTTGCTTTGGCTTCATTTCTTGCTTCTGCTGCTGCAATTCCGCCGTTGTTTTCTAAATGCTGCAAGGTTAAAAGTGATGCATAAACCGGAAAAACAGGCGGTGTATTGTACATAGATTCTTTTGCGATGTGCAGAGAATAATCGAGCATTGAAGGAATATCTCTTCCTGTTTTTCCCAAAATTTCTTTTTTCACAACAACCATTGTAACTCCTGCAGGACCCATATTTTTCTGCGCTCCTGCATAAATCAAATCGAATTTTGAAAAATCGAGCTGTCTTGAAAAAATATCAGAACTCATATCGCAAATCATCAAAGTATCTACATCGGGAAAAGTTTTCATCTGTGTTCCGTAAATCGTGTTGTTTGATGTGCAGTGGAAATAATCATACTCATTTCCTACTTTATAATCTTTTGGAATGAAAGAATAATTTTCTGCTTTAGAAGAACCTACAACATCTACTGTTCCGAATTTTTTGGCTTCTTTTATCGCTCCTGAAGCCCAAGTTCCGGTATCGGTATATGCTGCTTTTCCGTTTTCCTGTTTCATCAGATTAAAAGGAACCATGAGGAACTGTAAACTTGCACCGCCGCCTAAATACAACACTTCATAATCGTCGCCGAGATTCATCAGACGTTTTACAATCGCTCTTGCTTCGTCCATGACGGGAACAAAGTCTTTGCTTCTGTGAGAAATTTCGAGGATAGAAAGTCCTATTCCGTTGAAATCGAGGATTGCCGCTGCAGATTTTTCAAAAACTTCTTGCGGTAAAATGCAGGGACCTGCACTGAAATTGTGTTTCTTACTCATTTTTCTTTGTTTTTTACAGGAACTTTCGAACCTGAGTTTTCATTTTTATTTTTTCGTTTAGATATTTCTATAAAAAACGCCCACAATGAGTGAGCAGATTTTTTTATTCTCCGTGAAGAAATGCTTTTCTTTCTAATAAAACTTCTTCAGATTCTACGTGGTCTTCATCAGGAACACAGCAATCTACAGGACAAACCGCTGCACATTGTGGCTCTTCGTGGAAACCTAAACATTCAGTACATTTATCGGAAACAATAAAATAAACATCATCTGAAACCGGTTCTTGAGAAGCATCTGCATCAACTGTTAATCCCGATGATAAGATAACTCTTCCTTTCAGTGCTGTTCCGTCAGATGCTTTCCAATCCACTGCTCCTTCATAGATTGCGTTGTTGGGACATTCCGGTTCACAAGCACCACAGTTTATGCATTCATCAGTTATTTTGATAGCCATTGCTATTTTATTTTTTTAAATTTGCGCAAAATTACGAAAAAATCTGCCAAATTCCCATAAGATGACAATAGAAAAACACATTTCAGGACTTTGTAAATTAAGCGGTTATCTCAAAGATTTCTTAAATAAAACTCCCGAAAATTTTAGCGAAAATGATGAAGAAATTAATGCTTTATTAAGAAAATCGGAAATAGATAATTCTTGGTTTACCATTGACAATCAAAAATTTGCGCTGAAACAATGGGCAGATTTGCTGAATGAAGATAATTTAAAAAAATGGCTTTCAAATTACAGAGTTTCTAAATTCCCGAAAAGAGTGGGGCTTATTTTGGCGGGAAATATTCCTATAGTGGGATTTCATGATGTAATTTCGGTGATATTGAGCGGTAATATTCCTGTGATTAAACTTTCATCGAAAGACAAACTGATGACTCCTTTTCTTTTAAAAAAATGGAACGAGTTTTCGGAGGAAAGTCTTCAATATGAAATCGTAGAAAAATTAGAAAATTTTGATGCGGTCATTGCAACAGGAAGCAATAATACAGCACGTTATCTGGAATATTATTTTAAAGATTACCTAAACATCATCAGAAAAAATAGAACTTCTGTTGCGGTTTTAAATGGTGATGAAACTGATAAAGAATTGCAACTTTTAGCAGAAGATATTTTCAGATATTTCGGTTTGGGTTGCAGAAATGTAACCAGAATTTTTATCCCCGAAAATTATAAAATTGACAGATTATTTGAGAATTTTTTGAATTTTAAAGAAATCATCAATCATCATCAATACGCCAATAATTATGAATACAACCGTGCAATTTATTTGCTGAATCAGGAAAAATTTTGGGACAATAATTTTGTTATGCTAAAAGAAGATGATGCACTTTTCAGTCCGCTTTCGGTAATTAATTTTTCGCGGTATTCTGAATTAGATGAAGTGAAGAATTTCACTTCAAAAAACGAAGAAAACATTCAGTGTATCGTTGCAAAACCAGAATTGGGTTTCAATTCAGTTACATTTGGTGAAGCCCAAAATCCGCAACTCGATACTTATGCAGATAATGTCGATACAATGCAGTTTTTGGAGGTGATTTAATCAGACTCTCTGTTTCTTCGGATTGAGAAAAGTCTTAAAAATCATCACCTCTTCACCGAATCTACTTTCAATTCTTTCGGTAATGTTTTTCAGTTCTATTTCTACGAAATCTTCGCGTTTTTCGTCATCACCAAATATTAATAAAAGATTGGTATTTTTTCCTTCGCCAATCATTTCGCTTTCCACTTCTGAAAGAATATATTTTTCTGCATCCATCAGATTTTCAATCATTTGGTGAAGTTCATTTTCTAAGTAGATTTCCCATTTTTCATTGATGTTTTCGGTGTTGTGAAATGTGATGCTCAGAATGCTCATTTTTTAACTTTTTTTTATGACGATGTGGATAAATTCTATGGCAAAAATCGGTAAATTTTTCGTATTTTAGCACGTTCATAAAATTAGAAATTAAGAAAAATTCAGACAAAAATATAAAGTTCTGATTTTCAACATTATTAAAATAGATTATGCAAAAAGAAGGAGAAAGGTTAATTCCTATCAACATTGTTGATGAAATGAAGTCCTCTTACATTGATTATTCCATGTCGGTAATTGTTTCCAGAGCATTACCCGATGTAAGAGATGGTTTAAAACCCGTTCACCGAAGAGTTCTTTACGGAATGTACGGATTGGGTGTTTTTTCAAACAGAAAATATTTAAAGTCTGCAAGAATTGTCGGTGATGTTCTCGGTAAATATCATCCGCACGGAGATACCTCTGTTTACGATGCAATGGTAAGAATGGCACAACCGTGGAGTTTGCGTTATCCGCAAGTTGACGGACAGGGAAACTTCGGTTCTATGGACGGTGATCCACCTGCAGCAATGCGTTACACTGAAGCAAGGTTAAAGAAAATTTCTGATGAGATTTTAGCAGATTTAGATAAAGAAACGGTAGATTTTCAAAATAACTTTGATGATTCTTTGACAGAACCAACCGTGCTTCCTACAAAAATCCCTACACTTTTAGTCAACGGGACTTCTGGTATTGCGGTGGGAATGGCGACAAATATGGCTCCTCACAATCTTTCTGAAAGTATTGATGCCATTATTGCATATATTGAGAACAAGGAAATCACTATTGACGAATTGATGAAATATATCATTGCTCCCGATTTTCCGACAGGAGGTATTATCTACGGATATGACGGAGTTCGAGATGCTTTTCACACAGGAAGAGGAAGAGTGGTGCTTCGTGCTAAAGTGAATTTTGAAGAAGTAGGTAACAGAAATGCTATCATTGTAACCGAAGTTCCTTATCAGGTAAACAAAGCCGAAATGATTGCGAGAACCGCAGAATTGGTAAAAGAAGAAAAAATACCGGGAATCTATGAAATCCGCGATGAATCTGACAGACAAGGAATGCGGATTGTTTACGAACTGAAAAACGACGCCATTCCGAATGTGGTGCTAAATATGTTGTATAAATATACAGCGTTACAAACCTCATTTTCAGTTAATAATATTGCATTAGTTAAAGGAAGACCTGAACAACTGAACCTTAAACAAATCATTCACCATTTTGTTGACCACCGTCACGAAGTGATTGTGCGTAGAACCGAGTACGAACTGAAAAAAGCTAAAGAAAGAGCGCATATTTTAGAGGGCTTTATGAAAGTTATCGGGACTCAGGAAGATTTAGACAGAGCTATTTATATCATTCGTCATAGTGCAAATCCGCAGGAAGCGAAAGACGGTTTGATAAAGGAATTCGACCTTTCCGAAATTCAGGCACAAGCAATTCTCGATTTGAGATTAGCGAGATTGACTGGAATGGAATTGGACAAAATTCGCGCAGAGTACGAAGAAATTATGGCTTTAATAAAGGATTTGGAAGACATCTTGACCAACGAACCGAGAAGATATCAAATCATCAAAGACGAACTTTTGGAAATTAAAGAAAAATACGGTGACGAAAGAAGAACCGATATTGATTATTCCGGCGGCGAAATGTCTATTGAAGATTTGATTCCGGACGAAAAAGTGGTGCTTACGATTTCTCACGCAGGATACATCAAGCGAACTTCGCTTTCCGAGTATAAAATCCAAAGCAGAGGTGGAGTAGGAAACCGTGCCGCAACAACAAGAGACGAAGATTTCTTAGAATACATTGTTGCTGCAACCAATCATCAGTACATGCTCTTCTTCACCGAAAAAGGAAAATGTTTCTGGTTGAGAGTTTTTGAAATTCCGGAAGGTTCCAAAACCGCAAAAGGAAGAGCCGTGCAAAACCTTATCAATATAGAACCCGATGATAAAATAAAAGCATACATCAGAACCAACGATTTGAAAGACGCAGAATATGTAAACCAGATGTATGTGGTGATGATCACCAAAAACGGAACCATCAAGAAAACTTCATTAGAAGCGTATTCCCGACCAAGAGTAAACGGTGTGAATGCTATTGAGATCCGAGATAACGACCAACTTTTGGGAGCAAGACTGACTAACGGAAATTCTGAAATTATGATTGCCACCAAAAACGGAAAATGTATTCGTTTCCCGGAAGAAAAAGCAAGAGCAGTCGGAAGAGGTTCAATCGGTGTTCGCGGAATCACGCTTGAGAAAAAAGATGAAGTTATCGGAATGATTGTTGTAGATGATGTAGAGAATGAAACCGTTTTGGTAGTATCGGAAAGAGGCTACGGAAAACGTACCGCAGTTGAAGATTACCGTGTAACCAATCGCGGCGGAAAAGGCGTAATCACACTGAATATCACCGAAAAAACAGGAAACCTAATCGCCATTCAAACCGTAACAGATGATGACGGATTGATGATTATCAACAAATCAGGTGTTGCTATCAGAATGAGTATGGACGAAATGCGTGTGATGGGTAGAAATACACAGGGAGTAAGAGTTATCAATCTGAAAAACAACGACGAGATTGCTGC
>CAZHFE010000038.1:0-2481 GCA_964532055.1 uncultured Kaistella sp.
TCGCTGATTGTTCTGCTTTTGATGTAATTGTTCATATTGTTTTTTGTTTAATTTTGTACTTGCCATTTATTTTAAATTTTTAATAATTTCTTTTGCTACCGCTACTGCTTCCTGAATGTTTTTTGCAGTAAATTCTTTGGTTTTCTTCTCGTTCCAAACGATATATTTACTCCCAATTCTTCCGAGATAAAATCCGCTGTTTTCTATTTGCATCAGAAAGGAGTTTTGTTAAGATTAATCATCATTCCATTGTTTGCAACGTGAACTTCTTTCCCCGTTTCATTACAGACACGCTTTCCAAATTCAATCTCGTTGGAGTTGCTGTCGGACAAGTGAATAAGCACAATGTTATTTACCTGTGTTAAATCATTTGCCTGAAGAAATTGACAGCAGGTCTCGATACTCATATGTGAAGTGAAAATTCGGTCCCGGAGGAATTTTTTATCTGTCAGTTTGTTGTTAATAATTTCTTCAGAATAGTTTGCTTCAATAATGATGTTGTGCAAATCGCTGAAAGTGTAATTAGAATAGTAGGTATCTGTCAGAAAAAGAACATTTCCTGTTTCTTTGTGATTGATGAGATACCCGACAGGTTCTGCCGCATCGTGATTGATTTTGAAAACTAAAATTTTGAAATTTCCAACTTTGAATTCGTGTCCATTCCAAACATCGTGTGCTTTTGCCCAATAAGCAGAATCAATCCCCTTTGCATCAAAAGTTCCCTTTGTAGCAAAAACTTTGATAGATGCACCCAAAACCTCTTTTATAGATTTTGCGTGGTCGTTATGTTCATGGGTTACGATGCAACCAGCAATTTTGGAAATATTGAAATTTACGGCTTTTTTGATGTCCATAATGTTCACTCCACATTCAATCAGGAGTGCCTCCTGCTCATTTTCGAGCAGGTAAGCATTTCCTTTTGAGCCGGTCCCGATGACTTTCAGTTTCATAATTCTAAAAATCAGGTCCTGCTGCAATTTGATTTTCGTCAGTTGCTCTTGACTTTCGGTCTTCATCTTTTGCATTGCTTTCATTTAAAGCTGCTTTTTTTTCCTTTTCGGAAACTTCTTCATCAATTACAACCGCATCAGAAATATCTTTGAAGCCGATTTCTTCTTTGTTGGCTTTTGTATATATTTCTTGCATAACAGCTTGAGGAACTTTGTCGTTTTCATTAGTTATGATTCTGAGAAGATGTTCATCTATCTTTTCCGAATCAATATTTATTGAGTTCCAACAATGTCTTTTTAGGGTTTTCAAAAACATCTCTTCCTCCCAACCTTCTATTTCAATTTTACTCCCAGTTTTTTGACCGTTTTTCCATTCGTCTTTTTCACCTCCCCAAAATTCAGCAGAAGCGTATTCTGGTTTTCTTTTTTCGATTTGCTCTCGGCTCATAACAACAAGTTTGTTTTTCTCGCTATTATCAAAAATCATATAATAGAAACCGCCCTCTAACTTTCCTCTATTGAAGTCATCTGTAATTTCAAATTCGTAACTCTCAACTTTATTGTTAATGTTTTTCTTTATGGATTTGAATTTATCAGAAGAATATTTTAACTCGAAGATTACACTTTCAGGAACATCAAAACCATATTTTCTTGATTTCAACTCCAAACCATTAAAGCCCTCAATAAAAGTGATGTCATATTTTTGAGTTTTGTTATTCTTATATGGAATTGGATGAATGTGGTTTTTTTGAAGAGGATCTAAACCTATCATAGAATAAGCAACAACATCTTGAGCTAATTTGTTAATGTTAACATTATTCCAATTGTATGCAAGGTTGTCACGATATTGTTCTGATTTTGATAACCTTTTCGTTTCGCTATCTTTAAGAACTCCATCTAATTTTATAAAGTAATTTTGGATTAGCTTTCTTTGAAAATTTGTGAGTTCTAATTCTTGATTACCAGTGTTAGGAAATTCTTTTAGAACAGCTTGAGTGAATCTCTCAGATGGAGATATTTCTGTTTTCTGTTGTGCGAGGTCAGTGTTTTGCTTCCCTTTTGCTACTTGTGTGTTTTGATTTTCCATTTTAATTTATTTTTGATTTTAAAAATTCTAATACTGTGTTATTGTCTGAATAGAACATATTTGCATAGGATGGTAATGCTACACACCCTGCAATTTCCGTTGAATGTTCGTGTTCGATTTTCATAGCACCATTGTCTAATACGGTTGCCCAACCTGCTAAACAATGTGATGTTCCACAATGCCATCTTCCCATATTCAAGGAACCGGGTCTTTCAAGAACACTTTTAGCAATCTCTTTGATTAAAGTTTCTTCATCTTTCTCCGGCTTAATCCCGATCTTTTCAGCCAGAACTTTCCCGGCATTATTCCGAATGTCGGCATCAGAACACCAACGTAGAATGTAAGTCAGTTCGGAGTTTGTCGGATTCTTTTCAGCCAGAACTTTCCCGGCATTATTCCGAATGTCGGCATCAGAACACCAACGTAGAATGTAAGTCAGTTCGG
>CAZHFE010000038.1:2581-19134 GCA_964532055.1 uncultured Kaistella sp.
CAGAACTTTCCATGCATTATTCCGAATGTCGGCATCAGAACACCAACGTAGAATGCAAGTCAGTTCGGAGTTTGTTTTTTCGTTTAAAATTCTTGTATCCATTTATTTAAATATTTTATTTTTTAATTGCTTTATATTACTCTCAATTTTTTATCGTCCGGAGAAACGATGAGGTTAATAATCTGCGAATCGCTATCAATCAGTTTTACAACACTCTCACGGTTGTCAATGAAAATTGGTGCGGAAACTTTGTAGAACTCACAAAGCGAATTAATAATGTCAATTCCGGCATTGATTTTTGATGCAGTATTCGCATCAGAGAAAGGAACTCCGTTAATCAGAGCATCGCAACATTCTACTTGACCGCCATTGATTTGTGTGACGAAAAGTTTAAATTTTACAAAAGAGAATTTCTGATTGATTTTTTCCTCAATGGTATCTACTTTCAGTTTGATGAAGTTTTCTATCGTATATTGTGTCTTCTCAATATTGGCGATTTCCTGTGCAAGTTTTGATTCCTCTTTCTGAAGTTCCGCAATACGTTTGTTTGCGTTACCGATCTGAACATTTACCTGCAAAGAAGATTTCAATTCATTAATCTCGCTTTGAAGTTTCGCTTTCTCTTCTTTCAATTCTTGATTACCATTTTCCGGCAGGTCGAATTTCAACGCTTCCAGTTCTGCGATTTTCGAAGTCAGAGATTGATATTCTTCGTTTTCGGAAATTAATTTTTCAACAACAGATTCTAAAGTTGGTTTTTCATTGGATTTTGCTTCGTTATTTGCGAGAAGAAGGTCTGCTTGTAGTTCCGTTTCTTTCTTAGAAATCTCTAAGACATAATCAGTTCCTTTTTGGATTCTTTCTTCTAAAGTTGCAAGTTCTGTTTCGAGGTTTGCTTTTTCGGTGGCGTTTGCCTTTCCATTTTCTGAAATTCTTTTAAGTTGGTTTTGCTTGTCAGTGTTGAAATTTTCCAACAAACCGCTTCTCTTTTCTTCGATATCAGATTCGGGAATTGGTTGATTACAGCAAGGACAAACAGTATTTTCGTTGAATTCAAAAGTTTTAGAATTAACTTCGTTCCATTTGGTTCTGCCATTGGTTATCAAAGTTTCCAAAGTCGAAATCTGCGTTTTTACAGAATTTCTCTTGTCTGCCAAAGTATCTCTTTTAGCTTCTGCTTGTTTTATTTCAGCACGAACATCGTCCAGTCCCTTGCGAATGACATCTGATTTAGAATTGTCTGTTTTTTCTTCCTGCCTTGCTTTTTCGGAAATATCAAAACGAATGGTATTCTGCTTTGCTTTCAGATTATAGATTTCGTCTTGGTTGGCGTTTCGCTTTTTGATTACTTCATCATAAGCAACTGCCTTGTCTTGCAGTTGATTGTCGATGTTGTCAATAAGTTTTTCTTTTGCGAGAATTTCGGCATTTACTGTTTCTTCGTCTACTGGTTCTGGTTTGTTTCTTTCGGCTTCATCAATTCTTGTCGGAATCTGTTTGATGTCGTCCTTTGCTTTTTTGATTGTTGATGCAATCTGCTTTTTGTATTCGTCCAGTGTTTTATTGGTAAGTTGAGAAAGGAGTTCCAAGTAATCTGCATTTCCTTTTGCGAGTTCAGCATCGGAAACATCTCCTGCAATTTTTACCAAAACATCTCTACGTTCCTGCCATTTCAGATTATTGAATGCTGCAGGAGAAGTTATCAGTTTGAAAACTTGCTCGTCCAAAATTTCAGAAACTTTGTTTTGAAATTCTTTCATCGTGAGCGGAACTTCATTCCAATAATACAAAGTTTCATTTCCAGAGAATTCTGCTTCCAGTCTTCCTTTTGTTTTTACCCACTTTTCGCGAAAAACTCTTTTCACCGAAATAATATCTCCATCTACTCCGAGTTCCGCAGAAACTTCGTGGTCGATTTTCGGAATCACATTGTTGTCTTTGTCTAGTGTTTTGATTTCAAAATCTTTTCGGTCCGTTGAATCTTTTCCGAAAAGAAGCCAAACAAATGCATCAAATACTGATGTTTTTCCGGTTGCGTTATCACCATAGATATTGGTGTTTGCATCAAAGTCAATTGTTAAATTTTTGATTCCTTTGAAATTTAACAAGGACAGTTTTTTTAAGGTTATTTTGCTCATTGCTGTAGGTTTTATGATTTAACAGAATAAATTTTCGATGTGAAAAAAAATCCGAAGACGTACATCGCACAGTATTTTACTGCCTTACCATTATCGGTAAATGGTATTGTTTCAATTCTGATGAAAGTTTTTAGGAACTTTCGTAATAGGTTTTTTGTTTGTTTTTTCATTGCTGTATGATTTTTAAGTTATTCTGAATTTTGCTCGTGCCTTTCTTTCAAAAGAAGCGGAGGATTTTTTTCCCACACCTCCGCTTCGGTGTCCTTCAGATTCTTGAAGTTGTATGCGTTCTACTGCTATCTGATCGGAAATTTTGTCGAGTTCCTTCAGTAGTTTTTCTTTTCGCTTTAATAATGATTCAATCATTGTTTTAGTTTTTAAGAAAATGGGGTGGAAACTTTCGTTTTTTTTGGTTCTATAGTAAACACAAATAATCAATGCAGATAAAGAGCTTCTGTTAAAACCACCCCTTTATTAAATATTATCAAATGTTTGTCTTATATCTTCCTGTTCGAAGATTTCGTTTTCTGGCAATTCCAATACTTCACATATTGCTTTCTTCACAGAGTGCTGTGTAAGTTTCTCGTCATCTTCGTCCATCCACTTTTTTACCGTGAAATAAGACTTGCCTGTTTTGTTCATCAGAAGACCAATGTTTTCTGACTGAAGCAACTTTTTCTTCACATCTTCTTTTAGTTTCATTTTTTATAAGTATTTTTGATGAGTATAATTTATGATGCAAATATAAACAAGTTTATCTAAAAACAACAATTTACATAAACTATTTTATATAAAAACAAATAACTATCTGATAATCAGATAGAATATTTTAATTATGGATTAAAAAAAAGAGATAGATGAGTGCTTAGAATCGGTAAAAAATGAATATTTAGCCAAATCTTTTGGCAATGATTTAAGTGATTTAGCGAGAAAAACAGAAGATTACAAGAATTTTTTACTTCAAATAGAAAATTTCAAAGTAACTGTTGATGATGATGAAGATGCCGATGAGGTCAGAAATTATCTTTATGGAAAAGTAAAGGAAATTTACGATGGATTGTTTGGATGAAGTCTGCGGATAGACTTTCCAATAACTTTTATTTGCTTTTTGGATATGGTTTTTCCGGCTTTGTTTATTGTATGCAGTCGATTTATTTTCTTGTCAATAAAAGCAATGGTTTTTGAAAAATCGAAAGTTATAATCATAACAAAATTTTAGACAAAGATATGAAAGAAAATGATAAAGTAAACTTATTTATTCAGTATTTGATTAGAGTTGGAAAATTTGCATCACAGGAAGATGTAGGAAAATTTTTAGGATATGATAACAAATCTTCTTTTTCCCAAATTCTAAAAAAAGATATAACTCCTATTTTCAGAGAGAAATTTATATCATCTTTCCCGGAATTTGAAAATTTTAATATTGGTATAGGTTCTGAAAAAGTTAATGATGATGTAACCGGCGACATGCTCAACGAAGAAAAAGCCCACAATGATGTTTCAGTTTCTACTGAGGACATCCAACTCATCAAAGAACGTCTTTCATTGTATGAAGAAAAAACAGCTTTCTACAAAGAGAAAATAGAAACTTTAGAAAAGGAAAACAAGGAATTAAAAAAAGCAAAAGAATTTCTTGTTCATAATGCAGGAGTGGCTAAATCTTAATAATAATAATTAACTAACAATCAATATAATGGAAAACGATTTAAAAATTAAACTTGAACAATTACATCAAAGAGTTGATTCATTAAAAGACCAAATCAATACCGAAGAAGCTACAAAAAATGCTTTTGTAATGCCTTTCATTCAAATTCTCGGTTTTGACATTTTTAATCCTACAGAAGTTATCCCTGAGCATATATGTGATATAGGGACAAAGAAAGGAGAAAAAATTGACTATATGATAAAAAAAGATGGTGTGCCAATCCTGATAATAGAATGTAAGCATTGGAAAGAAAAACCGGACGCTCATAATTCACAACTTCATAGATATTATCACGTTTCTAAATCACGATTCGGTGTATTAACCAACGGTCATATTTATAATTTTTATGCTGATTTGGAAAAACCGAATATAATGGACGAAAAGCCGTTCTTCACATTAAACCTTACGGACCTTAAAGATTCGTCAATAAAAATATTAGAAAATTTCACAAAAAAAGGATACAGTCTTGAAAACATTCTGGATTCTGCAGAATCATTGAAATACATAAAAGCAATAAGAAACGAATTTGAAAAAGAACTACAAGAACCATCTGACGAAATCGTTCGACTTTTGGTGAATCGTTTTTTTGAAAAACCATTGACTGCTTCCAGACTTGCTGTATTTAAAGAATATACCAAAAAAGCTTTTTCCAATTCGATTAATGATTCGATAAATTTCCGACTTAAAAATGCCTTGAATATCAATGAAGCCGTTCCATCAAAACAGGAAGAGAAAATCAGCAACATAGACGAAAATGCTAATGTTGATGATTCAAAGATTGTAACAACAGAAGAAGAAATAGAGGGATTCCAAATTATAAAAGCAATTTTAAGAGAGGTTTTGCCTGCTAACAGAATCGCTTACCGAGATACTCAATCCTATTTCGGTATTTTACTGGACGACAACAATCGAAAACCACTTTGCCGTTTGCATTTAAATTCTAACAACAATAAACATATTGAACTTTTCCATAACGGAAAAGATAGTGGGGAAAAAAGACCTCTCAATTCCCTCGAAGACATTTATTCTCATAAAGAAGATTTGTTGTCCACTGTTAAAAATTATGTTTAGATGTACGAAACAGACAAAAATATGTTGAATGCTATTGATATGCTTAAAGAATTCGGCGACATCCGGTTCAAAAGAGAAGCATACGAAGTAATGAACATTCCAGAATCTACAGTACAAAGAATTAAGAACCAAGAAAAATATGACCAGTCGCTTCATTTTACACCTGAACAAATAAGGGTTTTTTGCAATCATTTCGGTGTAAATAGCAACTACATATTTGGATTTGAAAGTAAGTTTTATAGAGGCAGCAGTAGTGTACCTCATCGTGTAACTGAAAACAAAATCAGATTGTAAACCTATAAAAATTAAAATTATAAATAACTGAAAATCATATTAATACAATAAAATAATTTTTCTTGAATAGTTTACGGCTCAGAAGGTTACAGGTTTGAATCCTGTCGAGTTCACAAAAAAAAACTTTGCAATCTCTGCAAAGTTTTTTTTATGACCGATTTTGTTTAGTTCTTTATAAACTTCAAATGCATATCCCCGATTTTCAGAATATAAGTTCCTTTAATCAAAGTACTCACATTGAGTTTGCTGTTTGGTTGATAATTCCCCGTTCTTATTAATTTTCCGTCAACACTAAAAATTTCATAATGTTGCTCTTTGCTGATTCCCGAAACGGTAAATTCGTCTTTCACCGGATTCGGATAAATGCCGGTTTTTTCTTTTTCGGTATCACTTACTTGAAGAAGTGTAGTATCTTTAGTTACGGTAGAATTGCGCTGAATAATTTGTCTTTCGTAATTGAACTGTACGGAAGCTACAGTAAAATTCAGTTGGTCAACAAAAAACTGATTGTTGGTATTGTGGTCTAAAACCAAATATGCGACTTCACCATTGGTTCCGTTAACTTTAATCGGCAATGGCATTTCAAAGAAACTCACTGAAGCATGACTTCTGGTTTGTCCCACTCTGAAAAGAATTTTTTTGTCTGCGGTTTGGTTCCATCTGATTTGATAAGTAGGATAACCTTGTCCGTATATCCAATCGTTGAAAAATTCGGTAAAATCTTTTCCAGTAGATTGCAGCAGAGAATTTTTGAAATCTTCTGTTACTGCATAATTATAGGCAAGATTCGGTCGGTTGTGATAATCTTTTATTGCCTGATAAAATGCAGTATCACCCAAAATCCATTTAATCATTCGCAACACATAACCGCCTTTTGAGTAGCTCAATCTGCTGCTGAAGATAGCATTGGTACTTCCGAGGTTTGAGTCTGAAACATAGACACTTCCGCCGAGTTCACTTGTAATATAATCTAACTGAGAACTCAGATAACTCTGAAAGTCGCTGCTCGACATCAGTAATTTTTCATTGGCTAAATGCTCACCAAAAGTAGCAAAACCTTCGTTAATCCAGATATGATTCCATGCACCGCAAGTTACTTTATCACCGAACCATTGGTGGGCAAGTTCATGGGCGATAATTCCTCTGCTCCATGCTCCCATAGATGACATGGTAGAATGTTCCATTCCGCCTCCCCAACCGAATTGCATGTGTCCGTATTTTTCGTTTCGATAAGGATATGCACCAAAATACTCTTCAAACATCACCATAATATTTTTGGTATATTCAATATTTGACATGATGGTAGAATTACTTGTGGTAGAAGGATAGAGATAATTCACAAACGGAAACGGCGGATTTCCGATGACATCATTGGTTTTGGTATAATTGGTAATTCCCAATGCGATGAGATAGGCGGGAATAGGATAATTGGTTTGCCAGAAAGTGATTTTTTTGCTACCTGCAATGTTGGTTTCAGAAAGAAGTTTTCCGTTTGAAGCAACATTGTACTGAGAAGGTGTGGTAATTTTAATATCAACTTTTTCTATCTTATCGTTCATGCTCTGTTTTGTAGGAAACCATTCTTGTGCGCCATAAGGTTCGGAAAGCGTATAAAGAGCAGCAACTCCGCTTTGAGTTGAAGTAGTAAATGCATCACCTGCACTTCCTGCAGAACTAGGTACACCAGAATATTTGATAGAAAGTGAATCCAAAGTTGCAGTAGAAATCGGGGTCTGAAAATCAATTTTGATTTCTTTGGAACTTAATTGCGTGAAAGTAAGATTGTTACCATGATGTTTAACTTCCGTAACGGTAAGGACGTTTGATAAATCAAAATAGATGCTTGAAATATTTTGGTTCGGAATGAAATGGCTAGTTACAGTCCCGCTCACAAATCTTTGTGCAGGATTCAAATCGAGTTCCAAACGTTGGTATCTCAAATCATAGTTGAGTGTATTAGGATTAACATTGTAGTCAATCATTCTTGAATATGCGGACATTTCTCCCCTAATCATACTTTTTCTTTCGGCTTCTTCATTTTGTTGTGCAAAAAAAATTGCAAAAATGAAAAATAGCAATGCTGAATAAATTTTTTTCATTGGATTTTTTTTAGACGATAAAGATAAAAAAAACCTCTCAATTTTAAATCAAAAGGTCTTAATATTTTTAAAAAGAATGAGTTACAAATTCATTGCGGGATCAAGTAATTGTTCCATTTTTGCTTTTACCTGGTTCACAGAACCTGCGTAATTATTTATTAATAAAGAGAAAACCAAAGTTTTTCCGGTATGGGTTTTCATATAACCTGCAAGTGTTTTCACTTTATTCAGTGTTCCGGTTTTGGCAAAGATTTGTCCGTAACCGTTTCCTAAGAATGACCTTTTCAGTGTTCCAGTTTGTCCTGCAATCGGCAGTGATTCAAAATAAGTTTTGTAATATTTTTCGTTCATCAGATTTGCCAAGAATTTCACCTGAGAAATAGGCGTTACCAAATTACTTCGGGATAAACCACTTCCGTCCATATAATTCAATCCTTCGGTATCAAATGCAGTTGATTTCAAATGTTCTACCACCACTTTTCTTCCTGTTTCTAAAGTCTGGTCGCCTTCTTTTTGAAAACCTACCATTTTTAAAGTCGCTTCAGCAAGTGCATTATCACTGTGTTGATTGGTATAGTAAACAATTTCAGCCAAAGTAGGTGAGTGGTATGAAGTAATGGTTTCGCGATTTTCGGGATTTGTGTCGGTCAGTTTAGAAATCACTTTACCGGAAATCGAAATGCCCGATTTAATCAAATTTGTTCTAAATGTATTTGCTAAAGCAGCAGGAACTTCAGGTAATCTTGTGGTGAGATTACCGCCCTCAAACTTTTCGGTATACACCATTTTATTAATATAAGGAGAAATATAATAGAAATTTTTGCTTTCTTGAAAAGGATTGTTTGCTTTTACAATAAGTTTTTCGTTTCGGGGGTTTATTTCATGAGTCGTACCTACCGGAAGATAATAATTCCCGTTTTCCAGCCACACAACATTTGCAGGAAGCTGCTCAATTTTATTGCTTTTGAAAACAGCGGTTTGCAAAATAATATCTCCGCTAATACTTCTGATTCCTTTATTTTTCATTTCTCGGATAAAATCTGAAACAATCACTGAGTAAGAACTTGCACCAGCTTTATTGGTGCCGATTGATGGGTCGCCGCTTCCCACGATGTAAAGATTTCCTTGCAGGATTCCGTTCTCATCTATATTTCCTGAATATTCTAATTGCGTAGTCCACCGGAAATTTTCATCTAAAAGATTCATCGCCGTCTCGGTAGTCAACAATTTTGTAGTTGATGCAGGAACCAACGTTGCATTTTCGTTATAAGAACTCACGATTTTTTTTGTTGCAGGATCATAAATTACAAATCCCCAATTGGCGTTTCGCAAAACAGGGTCATTCATCAGTGAATTGATATTGATGTCTATCAACTCTTTAGAAGTCATCAATTTTTCTGATGAAACTACGCTGCCTAAACTTTGAGTTTCATAAGATTGCGGATAATTATTGTTAGATGTGAAATTTCCCTGCGAAAATGCAAAAGTGGAAAAAACGAGTGTTGCGGAAGCCGCGATATTTTTAAGCCAAATCATTTAATATTATTTATTTGATTAACTATGCTTTTTTAATTTTGAAGCACTGATAAACAGTATCGTAAACAGTATTTTCAACGGTCAAAAATATAAATTATTGTTGAACCACGGCATTTTAACAATGCTAAATCGAAGCAAAATTTGTTAAAATTTGTTAAAAATCTACGAAAATTTGCTTTTTTATGGATTGATAAGAAGTAATCTCGTCAAATTCTGAAAAACTCTGCAATACTAATTTTTTATATTCTGCATACTTTTTACCTCGAGGAAGTTTAAGCAAAATTTGATATTGATACATTAAATTCAGTTTTGCAATCGGCGATTTTTCCGGACCTAAAATACATTCTTCCGGTAGATATTTTCTCAGCACAGAACCCAGAAATTGAGAAGCCCGATTTACCTTTTCTTCTCTGCGGTGTTTCATCTCAATGAGAATCAGTTTAACAAACGGTGGATAAAGAAATTTTTTTCTTTCCGAGAGAAAATGCTCATAGATTTTTGAAATTTCATTTTCTTTGATGAGTTGAAATACAGCGTGATTTGGGTTAAAAGTTTGTATCAGAACTTTTCCTTTTCCGGAAACTCTTCCTGCTCTTCCCGAAACCTGTGTAATCAGTTGGTACGCTCGTTCTTCTGCTCTGAAATCTTGTACATACATCAAATTATCTGCTTTAGGAATGGCGACCAATTCAATGTCATCAAAATCAAGTCCTTTAGAAATCATTTGTGTTCCTACCAAAATATCGGTTTCGCCGTTTTCTATTTTTTCATAGAGTTTTTCGTAGGCGAATTTTTTTCGCATAGAATCTATGTCCATTCTGTCGATTTCCGCATCGGGAAAAATCTTTGAAATTTCTTCATGAATTTGCTCAACACCAACTCCGCGTTCGTGCAGATTTTCAGAATGACATTTCGGACAAATTTTTGGTTTAGTCGCTTTCTGACCGCAATAGTGGCATTTCATCTCGTTAGAATATTTGTGATACGTCATCACCACATCGCAGTTGGAACAGTAGTTTACATAGCCGCAGCTTTCACATTCAATCACATTTGCATAGCCGCGTCTGTTGTGCAGAATCATGGTTTGCTTTTTCGCTTCTAATTCTTTCCGGATTTCATCAATCAGATGCAAAGAAAAATTTCCCACAGTTTGCTTTGCATTTTGAGCTTCCTTATTATCAATCAACTCATATTCAGGAAGTTGTACATCGCCGAATCTTCCTTTAAGATGCACATATTTTAGCCGTTCGTTCATGGCTGCAAAATATGTTTCCACAGCAGGAGTTGCAGAACCCAGAATCACTTTTGCATCATAGATTTTTGCCAAAACCATTGCAGCATCTTTTGCATTAAAATACGGCGAAACTTCGCGCGGTTTATATAGGGAATCATGCTCTTCATCAATCACAATCAATCCTAAATTTTGATAAGGCAGAAACAGCGCATTTCGTGTTCCGATTAAAATTTTTACTTCATTGCTGCTTACTTTACGCCAAACTTCAACTCTTTCAAAATCAGTAAGTTTTTGGTGATAAAAACCGAGTTCTTTCCCGTATTTTTTTTCGAGCCGCTGAATAATTTGCTTAGTTAAAGAAATTTCTGGAAGCAGAAAAAGCGCATTTTTTCCGGCAGAAATTGCCTCTTCGATTTTATCTAAGTACAGATGCGTTTTTCCCGAAGAAGTTACGCCGTGAAGAAGCACATTTTTTCCTTCGGAAAAAGCTTGGTCGATTTCTTTTTTTGCCGAAAGTTGTGCAGGAGTGAGTTTTTCAAACGCTTCTGTTTCGCCAGAATAACTTTCTAATCGGTCTTTTTGAAGATAATATTCTTGTACGAGATTTTTCTCAACCAAGGATTTTAATTGCGAATGTGCAAAATTTCCTTTGTCAAAAATTTCTGATTTTTTAATGTGCGTTTCGGGATTTTCGGTCTGAATTTCCAAGATGAGCAGAAAAAGTTCCTGCTGTTTCGGCGAACGTTTCAGTGATAAAAGAATTTTTGCAATTTTATTTTCATTATTAATGATTAATTTTTCATTATTAATTCGCAAGTAAGCAATTTCTTTGGCTTTGTATTTCTCGGTAATTTTTTCGTCGATTTCGATATACTGCAAATCAATCAGCGCATTTACAGTTTTGATGATTTCGCGTTTCGGGATAAATGCTTCAATCTCTGTGAGATTAATCATGTGCCGAACTTCTAATGCCTGAACAAGATATGTTTCATTCATATCGAGCAACTCGAAATCTATCGTTACATTCGGTTTTAGTTTTAGGTAGGTTTCGCTTTCTAACTTCAATGAAGACGGAAAAGCAAAACGGTAAATTTCGCCCAAATTGCAGAGGTAATATTCAGAAAGCCAATTCCAGAAGCGAATTTGTTCAACAGGCAAAATCGGGAATTCATCTAAAATACTGATGATTTCTTTTGCTGCGAAATTTTTCGGTGGGTTATTGTGAATTTCGGCAACGATTCCGGTATAGATTTTTTTCCCTCGAAACGGAAGCAGAACACGCATTCCTATTTGCAAATTTTCAGCCCAATTGTCGGGAACTTTATAGGTGAAAGTTCCTTTCAGATTCAGCGGAAGTATAATTTGTGCGTACAATGATTTTTTTCTTTAAGTAATTCGTAATGCATTATTACTTTTTATATATCAGATATTCAATACCTTAATGGTTAAAAATAGATTGTTTATAGAAAAATTATATATTTTCGGTTCTTGATTCCAAATATTTCTGCCATTGCCAAGTTGTACGAAGTGCTTCTTCAAGTGGGGTTTCTGCTTTCCAGCCGAGTTCTTTTGCGGCTTTTTCTGCATTGGCAAAAGCAATGGTAATATCACCTGCTCTTCGTTCGCAAATCTGAAACGGGACTTCTACATTGTTTGCTTTTTCAAAACTTTTCACGATTTCTAAAACCGACGAACCTTTACCTGTCCCGAGATTGTAAATATCAATCGCGGTTTCCGATTGTTCTGCAATGAGTTTTTGCAATGCTTTTACATGAGCTTTAGCCAAATCGGTTACATAAATATAATCGCGGATTGCAGTGCCGTCTTCTGTATCATAATCATCGCCCCAAATATTCAGTTTTTCGCGAATTCCTGCAGCGGTTTGCATGACAAAAGGAACCAGATTGTTGGGAACACCAATGGGAAGTTCGCCCAAAATGGCAGAAGAATGTGCACCAATCGGGTTGAAATATCTGAGAAGCGAGATTTTTTTTTGGTGAGCATTTGCAAAATCATTCAGGATTTCTTCGCCTATTTGTTTGGTTTTTCCGTAAACCGATTCGGGAGTTTTCAGCGGTGTGTTTTCGTCAATCGGCTGTTTTTCGGCTTGTCCATAAACAGTGCAAGATGAGCTGAAAATAAAGTTGGTGAGATTACGATCTTTAAATTCCTGCAAAATATTGAGCAGCGAAACCAAGTTATTTTCGTAGTAATCAAGCGGTTTTTGCTGACTTTCTCCCACTGCTTTGTATGCGGCAAAATGTATGCAACCGTCTATTTTATGGGCATCAAAAAGTTGGGAAAGCAATTCTTTACGCTTCAAATCGAAAGGGTAAAAAATTGGTTTTTTACCGGCAATTTTCTCGATATTTTCTAAAATAAATTTTTCCGAATTAGAAAGGTCATCTACAATCACCACATCAAAATCATTACCAAGAAGTTCTACAACTGTGTGAGAACCTATATAACCTAATCCGCCTGTAACAAGTATCGTCATATTTTGTTTTTTAAACGTTACAAATTTAACGATAATATGTCAATGAATCAATTTGCCGATTTGCTAATTTAACAATGCAGTAATTTGTCAGTGTAACAATTTATATTTCAAATATTTTGCTGTCTTCGTGAATGCGTTTTACCACATTTTCCGTACGTTCTTTGTGAGTGTCGGTAATAAAAATTTGCCCGAAATTTTCTTTGTTCACCAATTCAATAAGTTGCGAAACTCTGCTGTCATCTAATTTATCGAAAATATCATCTAATAAAAGAATCGGCGATTTTCTTGTCAGTTCTTTTATCCGGTTGATTTGAGCGAGCTTTAATGCAATTAAAAATGATTTTTGCTGACCTTGAGAACCGATTTTTTTGATGAGCATTCCGTTCATTTCAAAAACCAAATCGTCTTTGTGAATTCCTTTGGAAGTGTAGGTCAGAATTCTGTCTTTTTCAATATTTTCGGTTAATAAATAGGAGAATTTATTTTCCAGAAGATGAGATTCGTATATCACGGAAACCTGCTCTTTTCCTCCCGAAATAATCTCATAAAAATGCTGAACGATGGGATTGAGTTTTTCGTTGAAATTTTTTCGTTTTTCAAAAATTTTCGTTCCGAAATGCGTAATCGGTTCATCATAAATTTCCAGAGAATCTTTGTCGAAAGTGCGGTTTTTGGCAAAATATTTCAAAAGCGCATTTCTCTGCTGAATGGTTTTTTGATACTGAATCAAATCAAACAAATATTCCGAATCTGTCTGAGAAATCATTGCATCAAGAAATTTCCTGCGGCTTTCTCCGGAATCCGAAATCAGATTAGAATCATACGGAGAAATCATTACGCTTGGTAAATAACCGATGTGATCTGCAATTCTGTCGTAGGTTTTATCATTTTTTTTGATGATTTTTTTGCTGTTTTTCTGCTGCAGAATTTTGATGATGTCTTCTTTTTTTTCGTTTTGAATTAGTGCTTCAACGGAAAAAAAATCTTCATCTGTTTTTATATTGCTGAAATCTGAATTTCCCAAAAAACTTTTCCCTACGGAAACATAATGCAACGCATCGAGAATATTGGTTTTTCCTGTACCATTATTTCCTACGAAACAGTTGATTTTCGGCGAAAAATCAAGCGTTTTTTCTGAGTGGCTTTTGAAATTGATGAGTGAAAATTTGTTGATTACCATCATTGAAATTGATTTTACAAAAATCGTTTAAAAATAATCGTCTTCAAAATTTATTATTAAAATAATGATTTAGTTCCCGAAGTTCACAAAATGCGGAACTTCTGCAGCAAAAGTATTCATCGGCATCATATTGTTTCGGTAACCGTTGAAATCAAACGCAGAACTATTATCAAACGGAACTTTCGGATAATACATAAACGAAACCTGAATCCTGTTGAAAACCAAATAAGGATTATTTATCAAAACTCCGACTCCGATTTTTGTATTGACATTGGTTTTCAGCAAATTATCATCCTGCATTCCTAACCAGCCGAAAGCCGTTGTAAAATAAGGACTGAAATGGAAATTCTTATAGGTTTTGTTGATGAAAAATTGTACTTGATATCTCAAAATCAGTTTTTTTGTCCCGATATAATCAATGCTGTAAACAGGAAATTCGTTTTCAGCCGAAAGATTGATTCTGTCTTTGTATGAATAATTATTTTGTGGATTTCCTAAAGCCAAAGTTGGCGAAAAAAAGTGCCGAACTTTTGCAAATTTCCAGTCCATGAGATTTGTGAAATAAATTCCGTCAAACCGAAATGCATCACGATTGATTCTTTCTTCATTAAAAAACCTACCAAATTGGGCTTTAACATTGAAATATCCGATTTTTGTGAACCCTCCGTAAGCTGCGGAAACTCCTGCATAAGGAACAATTTCTTTACTTCTCGACAAAAACCCGCCACTAATATTAAAAGCATTTCCGTACGGAATATCTTCCGGCAAATCGTATTGGAAAACATGCCTTTCTACCGAAAATTTCCTTTGGATAAATCCTGCAGAAGCCAAAAAACTATGATAAGAACGGAAGTACTGAAACTGATCAATTCCCGGGTTGTCTTTATACTGATAATTTTGGAAACGTGCTATTAATGCAATATTGCCGGAGATTTTCTTCTCCGGGTTCGATAAAACGGGAATTTGATAACCGCCCCACAAATCCTGACTATACACTTTGATTTGTACTTCGGGAAAAACATCGGTATTTTCCATCGGCAGCAAAACATTCCGCATAAAATATTCAAATGTGAAACCACCTCCCCATTTCGTCAAAGGCGAGAAAAAGTCGCGTCTTGCACTTAGATTGATTCGTTCATTTTTCCAAAAGTCGCGTTCTCCCAAAATCTGAGTATTGATATAACTTCCGAAAAGATTGTTAGCAGTATAACTTCCATAGAAATAATCTTGTTTTTCTTTGGAGTCGTTCCTGTAAAGAAAATCTGCTTCATGACCTAAACCAAGAAAATTTTCTTCTGTTACGCCTAAACCGATTTTACTTCCGGAATAGCTCAATCTTGGCTTTAAGCTCCATGAATCCAAAACTTTAACCACAACGTCAATGGAATCATTAGAACTGTTTTCCACCGCAATATTCACACGGTTCACGAATGACATTTCCCTAAGCAAACGTTCAGATTCATAAAGTTTTTGCGCATTGTAAGTTTCACCTTTTTTGAAAAGCAGATAATTATTGACGGTCGAGTTTCTGGTGTTAGAATGAAGATGATTCGTGAACCAATCGTACCATCTTGTTTTTTCTTTTATATCTTCGGAACTATATCCAAAAGGGTCAATCGTTTCAATCCTGACGTTTCGGATAAATTTTCCGTCATAAGTTTCCTGAGCATGCTGGTTTGTTCTTGTAGAAACAGAAACCGAATCTAATTCTCTGCGAAAAATAAACCGGTGAATAAATTTTGTGAATGATCTTTTATCAGAAAATTGCTCAATCTTATAATAAATAGAATCCTTTTTCTCCTGTGCATTTACAAAGGAAAAACAACATAGCAGCAAAATAATTGTAAGAGTCGATTTATTCATCAATATTCGGGAAAATCCAACGGAATTTTTAACATCAATTTACAAGCCAATAAACGAAAAGGTATAACAAAGGCAATCCACTGCAACTCTCTACCCAAAATGCAAAATAAGAATCTTGGTTAGAGTTTTCTGAAAAATAAACCAGGATAAAAGTAAAAATTGAAGTGATGAAAAACGCCGCAGAATATTCGGGTTTTAAATAAAATAGAGCAATCACCAAACTTGCGAAAACCAATATGTATGATAAATATTTCGTGTTTTGAACACCAATTAATTTAGGGAAAGTAATCATTTTATCATCGTTCATATCGCGAATGTCAAACGGTAAAACCAATGCGGTTACAAACAAAAAACTCGTCCAGAAAATCGGTGGATTAAATTCGGGAAAACTGAGCCAGGAATTGACTAATGCCCAAACTAAACCGACATAAAAAACTTTTAGCAAAGGAATTTTTCTGATGTAATTTTCCAGAAAAAAAGAATTGTAAAGCAATCCTAAAACTACGATAACGAGCCATTTATAAAGCCGTTCAATATTGTGATTGTGAATAATGAGAACGGCACAAACGATTCCTGCAACTGCGTTTAATACTAAAATTTTCCAAAAAATTTTGGAGCGTTGATATTTCGTGTAAAGATAACCGCAGAAATAGGTAATGAAAATCAGAACCGCCGTTGGAAAACGGAACGTATTTTGTTCGTGCATAAAAAATACGGCGAAAAAAGTTCCCATCAACGAAACATAAATTTGGGAATTGATTATGTATTTTTTTAGTAATTTTAAAAACTGCATTTTAAGAACCTTGTCAAAGTTTAAATTCTTGATAAGGATTATTCCTCAAAATTATGAAAAAACTTGTATTAATCTTATTGTTATCTGCGTCTATGCCTTTATTTTCTCAGAATTATTACGACCAGCAATGGAAAAAAGTAGAA